>CAZKXK010000005.1:0-27470 GCA_964556585.1 uncultured Anaerolineaceae bacterium | reverse complement strand
GGAAGACGTTGTTCATCACCGCGTACGCCCGCGACCGCTCGTCGTTGGGGTACGGGTTGCGGAAGATGGACCGGAAGACGGGGCTCCGCCGGATCGTCTGATCCACCCGCTCCAGGAAGCTCACCTTGCCCCTCCTGCGACACCGGGCGTCCCGGCAAGCTGCGCGTCCCGGTATGACTCCTTGTAGAGCCGACCGTCGGTCGAGATCTCCTGGAGCTCGAACCGCTCCATCGTAATGGCGTCGAACGGGCAGCGCTTCACGCAGAGGGCGCAGCGGATGCAGCGCTCCTCGTCGAGGATCATGGCGGCGCCCTGGTCCCAGCCGTACGCCTCCTCGAGCTCGGGCAGGAACCCCTCGGACTTCATCTGGTTCACGTCGATCATGTGGATGACGCCTTCCGGACAGACATCGGCGCAGGCGCCGCACAGCACGCACCGGAATGGGTCGAACCAGATGTTGTAGTTGCACATCAGGCAGCGGGTCGATTCGGCGACCGCGTGCGTGGCGCTGTAGCCCAGCTCCACGCCCGTCGTGAAGTTGACCTCCGGCTCGCGCGACGCCATGCGGGACTCCACCGGCAGCATCGGGATGTGCTGGCGCGGCAGCACGTCGTAGTACTCCGGCATGTCGTGGCGCCACGACGACGTGATCTTGACGTTGGCGGCCACCGTCACGTCGACCCGCCCGCTCAGGTACCGGTCGATCGCGTACGCGCACTTCTTGCCGTGCCCGGCTGCCTCGATCAGGGTCGCCGGCCCGGTCACGAAGTCCCCCGCGGCGAACACGCCGCGCACGTTCGTGGCATAGGTCGCCGGGTCCACTTTGAGCCGGCCCCGGGCAACCTCGAAGGTCGCCTCCACGGGCAGGAAGCTGAGGTCCGCCGCCTGGGAGACGGCCGGGATGACCGTGTCGGCGGGGACGATGAACTCGGAGCCGGCAATCGGCACCGGCGAACGGCGCCCGGAGGCGTCGGGCTCGCCGAGCTTGTTGCGGATGAAGCGGACGCCGGTCAGCTTCCCGTCCTCCCCGACCAGCTCGATCGGGCTGACCAGGAACTCCATCCTGACGCCCTCCCGCTCGGTCTCTCCCAGCTCCTCCTCGTCCACGACGAGCTCCGAGCGCGTTCGGCGATAGGCAATCGTGACGTTCTCGGCGCCGTGGCGGAGGCTGGTCCGCGAGCAGTCCATCGCGGTGTAGCCGCCGCCGACCACGACGACGTTGCGACCCACCTCCAGCGGCTCGCCCAGGTTTGCCTTCTTCATGAAGTCGACGCCGTACTGGACACCGGCGAGCTCGGCCCCGGGGATGTCGAGCCCGACGGCATCCATCGCGCCGGCGCAGATCGCGACGCAATCGAAGTCGCTGAGCAGGGTCTCGAAGCTGATGTCCGGCCCGATCTTCGTGTTGTACCGGAACGTGACGCCCAGCCGTTCCACGAGGCGCACGTCCATCTCGATCGCCTCGCGGGGCAGCCGGAAGGCGGGCACGCCGATCAGCATCGTGCCGCCGGCGAACGGGAGGCTATCGAAGACGGTGACGCCGTAACCCTTGACCGCCAGCTCGCGGGCGACCGCGATGCCCGCCGGCCCGGCCCCGACCACCGCGACGCGCTCGTCCCGCGGCGTGATCGGGGGGAGAACGTCCGGGATCCCGGACGCCTCGTGCCATTCGACCAGGAACCGCTTCATCGCCCGGATGGCGAGCGGCCGGTCGATGTCACCGCGGCGGCAGGCGCGCTCGCACGGCGCGGAGCAGACGTAGGCGCACATCGCGGCGACCGGGTTCGGCTCCCGCGAGAGGAGATAGCCCTCCTCGAAGCGGCCTTCCGCGGCCAGGTTCAGGTAGCCGCGGCAATTCGTGCCGACAGGGCAGGCTTCCTGGCACTCGATGTTGCACTGGAGCCAGGACGCGTCCACCGGCTGGACGAGGAACTCCTGGTTGGGGTCGATGGGCACGATGCGTGGGCCTCGTTCGTACCTGCGGCTGCCGTGGCTCGGGGCGCGAATGCGGCGCGGCGCCGGCCGACGCCGGAGATCGACGGGCCGGAATCTACACGAGGATGCGCACTCGTGCACGCATCAGTCCACGTGACAGGGCGAGTGCGTCGCGCCGTGGTCGGATTGACGCGCGGTGGTCGCATTGACGCGCGGCGACCGCGCAGCTACGCTCGACCCGCGGCCGCGCCCCGTCGTTCGTCGCGTCGATCTCGTGGAGCAGACCGAGGAACCTCAGAGTGAGTCCCAGCGAGTTCATCTTCCTGGCCTGTGGTCTCGCGCTCGGCCTCCTGGCGGGCGGCGCGGCGATCGAGGTCTTCCGGGCTCGCCCGGCCGCCCAGCGCGAGGTTCGCGTGACGATCTCCGCGGGCCCGGGCAGCGGCCGAGCCGCGACGCTGGCGACACCGTTGCAGGCCTCCGAGCTCACCCACGGCCGCGACGACGTCTTCGCCCCCGACTCCCGTCCAAGCGAACGGCCGTTCGGCTCCGGGACGCGGGAACCGGCCCGGCGACCGGCGATGCCGGCACCCGCCTTCGGATGGGGGCCGGGAACCGCCCAGGCCGAGCCGGTCGACCCGTGCTCGGCCCAGCGCGCGGCGGCGGACGATGCATGCGGGCGCGCCAACCGCCTGGCCGCGGTGGCGGCGGCGGCGCAGGAGCGGCTGCGCGAGACGCGACGCGCCTACGACGAGCACGTGGCTCGGCGCGACCGGGCCGCCGAGACGATCGATCCGCGCGCCATCCGCGCGGCCAAGGACGACGCGCAGGCGCAGTTCCGCCGCAGCCGGCTCGCCGCGCGGGACCGGGCGGCGATCGAGGCGGCCGCGGCGGCCTGGCTGCGCGAGATCAACCGGATCAACGCCCGGAGCCGCGCCTCGGCGCTGGTGATGTCCCGGGAGGCCGCCGTCGAAGTCGAGCTCCTGAAGGCGGTCGACAAGGCCGGGCTGGACGCCGATGTCGCCCGGATCGGGAGCGAGCACGCCGCCGAGGAGTGCCGGGCTGCGCGCATGGCCCTGGCGACCTGCGAGGAAGCCGAACGCCTTGGGTCTCCTCTCCCCGAGCCGGCGGTCCCGGCGACGCCGCGGAAGCCGGCGCCGGAGGACGAGGCCGAGATGGAGCTGCCGGCAGCGGCTGGCCAGGACGTCGCGATCCTGCGGCTCCTGCGGGGTGACCGGGCGACGATGCGCTCGATCGTGGATCGCCTCGCGGGAAGCGATCCCGTCGAACAGCGCCGCTGGCAGCTCCTCATGTCCGACCTGGTCGATGCCATCATCGCCCGGGCGATCGACGCGTCGGCACTCACGTTCCCGACCGGCCACGTCCTGTGGGGTCCGTACACGCAGGTCCAGTGCCGTGAGATCGCGTCGGCCCTGGCCGCGCTCGGCTACCGGTTCGACGGCATGGGCGGCTTCGCTGACGGGCGAGTGCCGAGCCAGCGTGACCTGTCGCTGGCCGTCGGCTATGCCGGCGAGGACCCGATGCGGGTCCGCTTCTGGCCGACGGAGGCGGACATGCCGGCGCTCTTCCGCGATGTGCAGGTCGACGCCGGGCGCTACCTCGCGGAGGCGGCCGGGGGCCTGACCATGGGCGAGATGCTGGACCTGCTGGGCCGCCGGGCGGAGCCGCTCGCCGAGCTCTGGAACGCCTGGGGTCGCGTCCGTCCCATGCTGCTGGACGCCTCCTGACGATCTACTCGGTCGGCGGCGCCTGGTCGTCATCGTCGTCGAGGACGACCAGGCGGAAGGCCTCGGCGGCCCGCGCGCCGATCGCACCGCCATCCTCGGCGGCCCATGCGCGCATCCGCTCGGCGAAGCCCTCGTCCGCGCTGAACTGGCTGGGGTGGCAGCGCAGGGCCTCGATCTTGCGGTCCAAGGTGGGCCCAACCTCGACCCAGGCGGTCGGCACGCCGGGCCAGAACAGGTAGATCCGGTGCACCCGGTGCGGGGCCAGCCCTGCCCGCGCGAGGTTCGGGAATGCCATCGGGTTGCGGGCAGCCGGGTACACGGCGTCAACGGCGGCGATCCCTGCCGCCCGGTGGTCGGTGTGATTGACGCCGCCTCCGCGGTAGAAGAGGACCTCGGGATCATGGGTCAGGACCGCGTCGGGTCGGAACTCGCGGATCTCGCGGACCAGGAGCTCCCGGAGCGGAAGCCCGTTGGCGAGGGCTCCGTCCGGCTGGTGCAGGAAGCGGACGTCGTCGTAGCCGACGACCCCGGCCGCGCGGCGCTGCTCGGACTCGCGAACGGCCGCCAGCTCCAGCGGGTCGAGCGTCGCGTCCTCGCCGCCCTGGTCGCCACTGGTGCAGCACACGAGCCGGCCGACGGAACCCGCGTCGATCCACCTCGCGGCCGTGGCGGCGGGGCCGAAATCGGCATCGTCGGGGTGGGCCACGATCACCATGAACCGCGCGGGTCGCCATTCGTGAGGGTCCCCGAGCGCCCGGTCGGCTGGTGGATCCGGCGTCACGGCGCTGCGCGGCCGTCCCCGAACGAGGCGCGGGGCAGGTTCGCGGGTGGCCGGCCGCTCGGACATGCCCGGAGAATAGCCCCGGTGTCGCCCTCGTGCCGACGGCCGGGCCGGGATCGCCGGTGGGCCGAAGGAAGGCACCGGGAGACCGGTGACAGCTCCGGGAGACCGGTTCCGCTGATCCCATATACTGCGACGCAAATCGAAGACCGCCTCCGGGGAGCGCTGAGCGCTGAGAGTGTGGCACCCGCCACAGACCCGCCGAACCTGATCTGGCCCGTACCAGCGAAGGAAGCAGGCCGCACCTGACTCGATGCCGTTCCATTGCCCCGAGGACTGGTTCGATGGTCAGGAGACAGCAGGCTCGATGGCATTCGTCGATCGCTCGATCGCTCGATCGCGGCCGCGCGCGCTGACGATCGCCGGCTCCGACTCGGGTGGCGGCGCCGGGATCCAGGCCGATCTCAAGACCTTCGCGGCCTTCGGCGTGTACGGCGCCTCGGTGGTCACGGCGATCACCGCCCAGAACACGCTGGGCGTGACAGCGATCCACGGGGTTCCCGTGGAGATCGTCGTGGCGCAGATCGACGCCGTGCTCTCGGACATCGGGTCGGACGCGGTGAAGACGGGGATGCTCTTCAGCACCGCGATCGTCGAGGCGGTGGCCGGCCGGCTCCGATCCGGCGGCGTGGCGCGCCTCGTGGTGGACCCCGTCATGGTCGCGAAGGGCGGCGATCACCTCCTCCAGGAAGAGGCCGTCAACACGCTCAGGGAGCTGCTCCTCCCGCTCGCCATGGTCGTCACGCCGAACGCGCCGGAGGCGTCGGTGCTCGCGGGCCTCGAGGTCGTGGACGGTTCCACGGCCCGCGAGGCCGCCCGCCGCATCCACGCGCTCGGGCCGCGTGTCGTCATCGTGAAGGGAGGGCACCTGGGCGGCGACCGCTCCGACGACCTCGTCTTCGACGGGACGGCGTTCGACGTGCTTTCCGCTCCGCGCATCGACACCCCGCACACGCACGGGACCGGGTGCACGTTCTCGGCCGCGATCGCGGCCGGGCTCGCTCGGGGCCAGTCAGCCCTCGAGGCCGCCAGGGCCGCCAAAGCCTTCCTGCAGGGCGCGCTCGAGCACGCCGAACCGCTCGGGGCCGGCCATGGGCCCGTCAACCACTTGTGGAGGCAGCACGATGCCTGAGGTCGACCTCGCGGCCGTCACGGCCGATGCCCTCGCCGAGATCCGGGCCCGGCGCCCGCTGATCCACCAGATCACGAACTACGTCGTCATGAACGACACGGCCAACGTCACCCTCCACATCGGTGCCTCGCCGGTCATGGCGCACGCGATCGGGGAGGTCCGCGAGATGGTCCGTCACGCAGGCGCCCTCGTGCTCAACATCGGGACCCTCGACCCGTCCTGGATCGAGGCGATGCTCGCGGCGGGCAGGGAGGCGAACGAGCGTGGAGTCCCGGTGGTCCTCGATCCGGTGGGCGTCGGCGCGACGACGCTCCGGACCGACACGGTGGAGGCGATCCTCGCGGCCGTCCGGGTCGACGTCATCCGGGGCAACGCCGCCGAGCTCTCGGCGATCGCGGGCCTCGCGGCCGAGATCCGGGGCGTCGATTCGGTGTCTGCCAGCGCTCCGGGCGAGGCAGCCCGGATCGTCGCCCGCCGCACGGGCGGCGCGGCCGTCGCCAGCGGCGCGATCGACCACGTCACGGATGGGACGCGGGCCGCCCTGGTGGAGAACGGCCACCCGCTGATGGGCGCGATCACCGGGTCCGGCTGCATGGCGACCGCCCTCGTCGGGGCCTTCCTGGCGGTCCAGCCCGACGCGTTCCTCGCGGCAGCCGCCGCGATGGTCGCCTTCGGGGTCGCCGGCGAGATCGCCGCCGAGCATAGCGCGGGTCCGGGAACGTTCCGCCCGCAGCTCATGGACGCCGTCTACGGGCTCGATGGCGAGGTGGTCCGCCTCCGGGCGCGGGCAAGGGTCACCGAGGTCCGGCCGACGTGAGCGAGCCCAGCGATCTTCGGATGCGCCGGCGGGAACAGCTCCGGGGGGCCGGCGTCTACCTCGTCACGGAGGAAGCGCTCAGCGGCGGACGGACATCCGCGGAGATCGCGCAGGCGGCGCTCGAGGCCGGGGTCCGGGTCATCCAGGTCCGCGAGAAAGCGGGGACGACCCGTCACGCGCTCCAGGTGGCTCGAACGCTGCGGGGCCTGACCCGTGGGCGCGGGGCACTCCTGCTCGTGAACGACCGCCTCGACCTGGCGATGGCCGCCGAGGCCGACGGCGTGCACCTCGGACAGGACGACGTGCCGCTCGGCGTTGCCCGGGCGATGCTGGGCCCGAACGCGCTGATCGGGCTCTCCATCACGGACGCGGCGCAGCTCGGGGCAACCGACATCAGCGAGGCCGACTACCTGGGTGTCGGCGCGGTCTTCCAGACCGGCTCGAAGGCGGACGCGCAGTACACGGGCCTCCAGCTCCTTGCGGCCGCGCGCGCCGCGGTCGATCTGCCGATCGTCGCCATCGGCGGGATCACCCTGGAAAATGCGGCGAGCGCCGTCCGCGCCGGCGCGGACGTGCTCGCGGTGATCAGCGCGATCACGGCCGCGCCGGACCCGAGCTCAGCCGCCGGCCGCCTGCTCGACGTGGCGCGGGCCGCGCGGGGCAGATCGCCGGGCTCCCCCGGGGCGTGGACGTGACCGAGCCGGCAGGGGAATTCGAGCTCATCGCGAGGCTCGCGACGATCTTCGGGACACCGTCGGACGGCCTCGGCATCGGCGACGACGCCGCGACCTGGCCGGCCGCCGGGGACACCGTGGCGGTCGCGACGACGGACATGCTGGTCGAGGGGATCCACTTTCGCCTCGACTGGACGAGCGCCGCGGACCTCGGCTGGAAGGCGCTGGCCGTCAACCTGTCCGACCTCGCGGCGATGGGCGCGCGGCCCGGCCGCGCGCTCGTCTCCGTGGCCGTTGACGCGACGCGTCGGGGCCTCGTCGTCGAGGTCGCGCGCGGGCTCAAGTCGCTCGCGGACCGGACCGGCACGCAGGTCGTCGGCGGGGATACGGTCCGCTCACCCGGCCCGCTCGTCATCAACGTCGCGCTCGTCGGCGAGGCCGATCACGCGCGCCTCCTCCGCCGTGACGCCGCCCGCGTCGGCGACCTGGTCGGCGTGACCGGGACGCTCGGCGCAGCGTCGGCCGGCCTGGCGCTGCTCACCGAACGCGGACCGCACCTCGAGGCTGCCCTCGATCCGCTCGTGGCGGCGCTGCACCGGCCGGTCCCGCGCCTGGCGGCCGGCGCGATCCTGGCGCGGCTGGGCGTTCGCTGCGCGATCGACATCAGCGACGGGCTGGCGAGCGAGACGCGCCACCTGGCCCGTGCCAGCGGCGTGGGCGTCGAGATCGACGTTGACCGTCTGCCGCTCGCGCCGGCGGCCGTCCAGGCGCTCGGCAGCCAACGGGCGATCGCCGGTGCCCTGTCCGGCGGCGAGGATTACGAGCTCCTGTTCACGTTCGACCCGGGACTCCTCGACGCGCTCGCGGCCGCTCTCGGCATCGACGGGGGGATGACCGTCGTGGGCACGGTGACGGGACGGGTGAAAGGGGGCACCGCCCGGTTCGTGCAGGCGGGCCGGGAGATCGACCTGCGGGAAACGGGCTACGTGGCTTTCTGATGGCGGCCCAGGCCCACGTCCCGGCGTCCTCGCATGGTGACCTGGCAGCTGCCCAGCTCGGGATCGAGCCGGTCCCGCAGCGCCATCGCGTGCTCGGCTTCCTGGACTACTTCGTGCTCTGGGCAGACCTCGGGGTCGGCCTCCTGGTGCTCCTCGCCGGCACGCTGCTCGTTCCCGGGCTCGGCTTCTGGAGTGCCATGGCGGCGATCGTGCTCGGAACGTTCGCGGGCGTCCTCCTGCTCGGGCTGGCCGGCGTCGTCGGAAGTGACCACGCCATCCCGTCGATGGTCGGGCTCCGGCCGAGCTTCGGCGTACGGGGCAGCTACCTGCCCAGCCTTGCCAACGTGATCCAGCTGGTCGGGTTCGGCGCCTTCGAGGTCATCATCATGGCCCAGGCCTCGGCCCGCCTGGTCACGCCGATCGTCGGGCCGGGGACCTACCCGGCCTGGGCGATCGGATGGGGCACGGTCGCGACCTTGATGGGCCTGGGCGGGCCCCTGGTCGTGGTCCGGCAGTGGCTGGAGAAGGCGGGCATCTGGGTGGTCCTCGCGACCGCAGCCTGGATGATCGTCTACGTCGCCTCTCACTTCGACCTGGCGGCGGCCGTCGCGCGTCCCGGCGATGGGAGCCTGACCTTCGCCCAGGCGATCGACCTCGTCGTCGTCATG
The DNA here is from genome assembly GCA_964556585.1 of uncultured Anaerolineaceae bacterium. Classification (GTDB taxonomy): domain Bacteria; phylum Chloroflexota; class Limnocylindria; order Limnocylindrales; family CSP1-4; genus CTSoil-043. The sequence continues at coordinate 18,660 of CAZKXK010000005.1, read as the reverse complement.
CCCATCAGCTGGCTGCCGCTGGTGGCCGACTACAACCGCTTCGCACGGGACACGCGGTCGGCGTTCTGGGGCACGGTCGCCGGCTACGCCGTGGCAAACGTGAGCTTCTACGTGCTCGGCGTGCTGCTCATCCTCGTCCTGCCCGGCAGCGACCTGATCGGCTCGATCCTCGCGATCGCGTTCGGGGCGGCGGGCCTGGCCCTGCTTCTCGGAGACGAGGCCGACAACGCGTTCGCGGACATCTACTCGGCGGCGATCTCGCTCCGGAACGTCCGGCCGGGCTGGTCGACTCGCTGGCTCGTCGTCGCGATCGGGTCGCTGGTCGTCGCGGTGGCGCTGGCCGTGGACCTTGCGCAGTACCAGAACCTCCTCTACCTGGTCGGCTCGCTGTTCACGCCCCTCTTCGGGGTCCTGTTTGCCGACTACTTCCTCCTCCGCCGGCGCGACTATGGCGCGGCGGAGCTCTACCCGACCGGCCCAGCGCCCGCCCGACCGGGCGGGGTCAACCCGGTGGCGCTCGCGGCCTGGGGCGCTGGAATCGCGAGCTACCTGCTCGTCATCAGCATCGCGCCCTGGCTTGGCGGCACGCTCCCGTCCCTCGCGACCAGCCTCGTCGTCTATCTGACGCTCACGCGCCTGGTGCGTGCCCTCGCGCGCTGACGCGCGGGCCGCTCCGCCTACCCGAGCAGAACGTCGACCCAGGCCGAGACCGAGTCGGCCACCTCGCTGGCCCCCGCCGCGCGCAGCTCGCCGTCGGTTGCCAGGTCGCTCCGAATCCCGACGCCCCGTGCGCGCGCCGCCAGCGCCATCCGCATGTCGTCGAGCGCGTCGCCGACGTAGGCGATCTCGCCAGGCTGGCCGGCCAGGCCCAGCGCGCCGATTGCGTGGCGGAGACCGCCGGGACCCGGCTTCGGCTCGAACGGGTCGTCGCCGTAGACGCGGACTGGCAGGAGCTCCGCGAGTCCGTGGCGGGCCAGCTGCGGCTCCACGCTGTCGCGGCGGCCGGCCGTCACGACCCCGAGCGCGAACCCGGCAGCCGCGAGTCGTCGCAGCGCCTCGGCCGCGCCCGGCAGGAGCATCGCTTCGTCGCGGCCCCGGTAGAGCGACCACCAGCGGACGCCCACCGACTCGATGTCCCGCTCCGGCAATCCGAAGCGGCGGTACAGGAGGCGCCAGTCCGGCGAGAAGTGCCGCCGGTAATCGGCCCACGTGATCGGCGCGCCGTATTCGGCCATGACGAGCTCCGTCGCGGCGAACATGAACGGGAGCGTGTCGACGAGCGTTCCATCCCAGTCGAAGAGGACTGCGTGCACGGGTTGGAATGCTACCGGTTGGATGGGGCCGAGCGCCGGGCAGGCCGGCGGAGCGCCGTTCGCCCGATGCTAGACTCGCGCACGTGCTTGATCCCGTCGACCCGCGCGTGCCCGCCGAGCAGGGCGACCTGGACCCGGCCGTCCAGCGCGTCCTGGACGCCGCCGCCCGGAGGGGCGTGGGGCTGGAGATCCACCGGCTCGCCGATACGACGCACACGGCCGCGGACGCCGCCCGCGCGCTCGGAGTGGAGCAGGCCCAGATCGTGAAGTCGCTGGTGTTCGTCGCCCCCCGCGAGGGCGGCTCGCTGGAACCCGTCATCTGCCTGGCGGCCGGCACGAACCGCGTGGACGTTGCGCTGCTGGCCGCCGTCACCGGCGAATCGGAGATCCGGCGCGCCACGGCGCGCGAGGCCCGGGAGCTGACCGGCTTCTCGATCGGCGGGATCCCGCCGCTCGGCCACCCGCGCCCCGTGCGCGTGGTGATGGACCCCGACCTGGGTCGCTATCCGGAGATCTGGGCGGAGGCCGGCCAGGACCGCTCCGTGTTCCCAATTTCGCCGGCGGCCCTGCGGGCGCTCACCAGCGCGACCGTCGCCGAGATCGCCGAGATCGCGCCCGACGTTCCGCGGGCCGGCTCGCCCGCCCCGGACCTCGGCACCCGGGCGTCGCCCCCGGGCCGGCTCGCCGCACCCGGGACGTGACCACCGAGCCACGGCAGGTCGTCGTCGGCTACCCGGGAGGAATCCGGGTCCGCTACCGGTGGGCCGGAAGCGGGGGCGGCGACGCCGTGTTCGCCCTCTCGGAGGCGGGCGGCGAGCTGTTCGAGTACGGGGACCGCGCCGGGGCCGCGTTCGAACGGCTATGCCGCGCCGAGCTGCGCACCGAGGGTCCTGCCGGAGCCTGGGCTGCCCGGCTCGCCTCACCCATCTTCGACGCCCCGGCCGGGCTGGCCTGGGACACGGCCGGGCTGCTGGTCGTGAAATACGGCTTCGTGACGTACGGGCTGGTCGCGCGCACCGGAGCGCTGCGCTGGTCGCACCGCTCCGGATCGCCCGTCCTCGCGGTTCTCGGCTCGGCACGCCTGCCCCACGTCCTCGTCCAGGCGGAGATCGAGACGTTCGCGCTCGAGGAGGATGGCAACGTCCGCTGGCGAGTCGGGCATTCCGACGTCGTTGCTGAGTGCGAGCTGGTCGGAGGGCGGCTGATCCTGACGAGCTACGCCGGCCTCGTCTCGGCGCTCGACCCGGCGACCGGGCTCGCCCTGGCCTGACCAGCCGAGCCGGCGCGTGGACGCGATGTGGACAACCGGCACCGCGACCGGCCGGATCGTGGAGCGGACCGGTTGACGGTCCCGGGCCGGCCGCGTAGCGTTGGAGTCGACCCGGAGGGGTCATGAGCTCGCTAACGGCGGCGGCCGCACGGCCACGGTCCACGCGACGCGGAGGTTCCTCCGGGTCGCTCCGTGCCCGCGGGCGGAACCGCGGCCGGCGCCGGCGGAGGCTGCCAGGGGCGGCGGGGCACGCACGCTGCTACCATCCCCGGCCGTGACCCCCTTGCTCGTGATCGCCGCCGGGATCGTCGCGATCGCGATCGGCACGCTCTTCCTGCGCTCCTACGGCCCGCGGGTCCGCATCGGGCGCCTCCTCGCGGTGACGCCGTCGGTCACACTGGCCGAAGCGCGCGACCTGGCGGCCTCCGGCGCCCGTCGCTATGTGCGGGTCGAGGGGCGCCTCGACGCGGACGAGGAGTTCCCGGACGAGCACGGCCGCCCGCTGGTGCTCCGGCGGCGACGCATCGAGGCGCGCCTCCGGGGCGGGTGGTCGATCCTCGACGAGCAGGTTCAGGCAGTGCCGTTCCGCCTGCGGGAGGGCCTTGACGTGCTGGCCGTGGACGCGACCGCGCTCGACGAGGGCCTGGTGACGCTGGCCAAGGAGTCCGTCGGGACCGCGGCCGAGGTCGCCGACCGGCTCCCGGCCCGGCTGCCCCCGGAGACGCCCGTCCGGCTCCGCATCGAGCAGCTTTCCTCGGTCGAGCACGCGGCGGTCCTCGGGATGCCGGCCGTCGGGGCGGATGGCAGCCTGCAGATGACGCGCGGGACCGGCCGGCCGCTGGTCGTCTGCACGCTCGAGCGGGACGAGGCGATGCGGGTCCTCGCGGACGGAAGGCGCGCCCGCCCGATCGCCGCGGCGATCGCCCTCGCCCTGGGCCTGGCCCTGCTGGTCGCGGGGTTCGGGTGGGCCCTCGCGGCCGGGACCGTCGGGTGAGCCGGTGGGCACGGCGGGCGGGCGGGCTGTGGACCGCCGCGTGCCTGCTGACGTGGCTCGGGATGGCGGCCATCCCGGTGCTGGCGGCTGATCCGACGGCCAGCCCGGCGGGCGGTGACGTGCGCACGAGCGCGACGGCGCCCGGGCTGGTCGGCGACCCGCTCTTCGCCGTCGCGGGGGTCGTCCTGGTCGGCCTCGTCGCGGTGGGGGCAACCCTGCTCTACGTGCGGCTGACGAGGCGACGCTGAGGGCCCGTTCCGGGAGGCGAGCGCCCAGGCCACGCCGGGCGTGGGTCGGCGAGCCGGGCAGCCCCTGACTATTCTCCCATTGGCAGGAAATGGAAGGTCGGCGAGACTTGCCAGAACCGCACGAATCCTCCCATTGGAGCAGGTCAGACCTACCATGACGCTCGCCCGGCGTCCCGCGGATGCAACGCTCTCGGTTACCAAGGCCGCGCGCGTCCTCGGCGTCCACCCGAACACCATCCGCGCCTGGAGCGCACAGGGCCGCCTCCGCTTCTACCGGATCAACGACCGCGGTGACCGTCGCTACCGCCTGGGTGATCTCCAGCGGTTCCTGGCCCAGGCCGAGAGCCGGCCAGAACCGTCGCATGCGAGGCGGAACCTGGGTGGCGATCCCGTGCGCTTCGGGACGCCGCCCATCGGGGCCGACGTCGTGGAGCTGCGGACGCGCCCGCTCGACCACCAGTCGACCGGCCCGACCCCGGTCGTTCGACCGATCGTGGCTTCGCAGGCGCTGCACGAGGCGCCGGCGCGGACCCGGCTCGACATGGCGATCCTGACGCACCTGGCCGACCTGCTCGCGCAGGACGCCAACGCCGACGCCGTGGCGAGTGCGGTCGTGGAGCTCCTGCACGACCGTGCCGGCCACGACCTGGTCGCGGTTCTCGAGCGTCGCGACGGTCGACTGGTCGCGCGAGCGGCGAAGGGTGCCGGGGCGGACTGGCTGGGGTCGCTGGCGGAGTCGCAGGGCCTGCCGGCCCGGGCCCTGCGTGCCGCCGGGCCGGTCGCCGAGACCGCCCAGGTCGGGATGGACTGGTTGGGCGGCTCGGGAAGCCTCCTGGGCTGTCGCGTGGCGGTCGCCATCCGCGGCGCCACCGGCGGACCGTGGGGCGTGCTCCTCGTCGCCGACGAAGGTGGACCCGTGCCCCCGGAACGGGTCCAGTTCGTGGCGGCGGTCGCCCGCGCGCTCGCGGTCGCCGTGCACCTGGACGAGCTCCGGGGGGCGACCGCGTTGCAGCTCCATCGCGCCGATGCGCTGCGCCGGATCGCGGTCGACATCGCGGGCAGGCTGGACGTCGACCGGATCCTCGCCGGCATCGTGGAGCACGCTCGCAGCCTGTTCGGCGCGGAACGCGCGGCGATCTGCCTGCTCCGGCCCGACGGCGCGGCCGGCCCGGAAGCGAGCCGCGGGCTCTCGGCCGGCTATCTCGCCGCGGCCCGCGGGGCCCCGCTCCCGGCGCTGCCGGCCGAGGCGGTGGCAACCCGGCGGCCGCTCTTCGCGGTGCGCTACCGGGACGACCCACGCGCGCAGCCGCTCCGGGCCGCGGTGGTCCAGGAGGGGTTCGACACCCTCGCCGCAGTGCCGCTCCTGGGCGGCGAGGGCGACCCCCTCGGCGTGCTGACCATCCTTCACGACCGACCGCACCCCTGGGACCTGGAGGAGCTCGAGACGCTGGCGGCCCTCGCGTCCCACGCCGCGACGGCAGTGACGAACGCCCAGAACTTCGCCCAGATGGCGAGCTGGGCGGCCCAGCTCCAGTCGATCCAGCAGCTCGGCGCACGCCTGTCCCGCCTGACCAGCGAGCAGGAGATCAGCGACGCCATCTCCAACGAGCTCGAGTCGCTCATCGCGTTCCACAACGTGCGGGTCTACCGGCTGCGCCCCGACGGCGAGCTGATGCCGGTCGCGATGCGCGGCCTCGTGGGCGAGTTCCGGGACGAGACGCCGGACCTCCTCAGGACCCAGGTCGGGGTGGGGATCACCGGGTGGGTCGCCCAGCACAAGCTGCCCCAGAAGCTGGACGACGCCGCGCACGATCCGCGAGCCTTGACCATGCCGGGAACGGAGGCCGACCTCGAGGAGTCCATGCTTCTCGCGCCGCTCCTCTACGAGGACGAGGTCCTGGGCGTGATCGTGCTTTCCAAGCTGGGGCTGCGGCAGTTCTCGGACGACGACCTCCGGCTCCTCGTGATCTACGCGAGCCTGGCCGCCCAGGCGATGGCGAATGCCGACACCGCCGCCCGCCTGCGTGCGCAGTCCGGCAAGCTGGAACGGCAGCTGGTGAGCCAGCGCGCACTGTTGGCGATCACCGAGTCGATCCTCGGGACGTTCAATGCCCGGTCGATCCTCGAACAGGTCTGCGACCGGCTGAGCGCGATCGTCCGCCTGGACACGATCGCGATCTCGCTCAGCGACCCGGAGACGCGGGCGCTTCGGCCGATCCTCGCCCGCGGCGTCCACGCGGCCGCCCACATGGAGCCGTGGGAGCCCGGCCAGGGCGGGCTGGGGCCGTGGGTGCTGGCGCATGGCGAGCCGCAGCTGGTTCCTGACGAGCTGGCCGACCCCCGCGTGCACCAGTTCGAGACGACCGGACCACTGGAGGGAAGCCTCATCTGCGTGCCGCTTCGGGGCAGCGGGGGCACCACCGGCGTGATCACGCTGGAGCGCCTCGGCGCGGAGGATCGCTTCGGCGAGGACGACTTCGAGCTGGCCCAGCTGTTCGCCGCCCAGGTCTCGATCGCGCTGCGCAACGCGGCCGCGTTCCGCGTGAAGGAGATCGAGGCGCAGACCGACCCGGTCACCGGCCTGCTCAACGCCGGCATGTTCCGCAGCTGGCTGGAGCAGCCGGTGGCGACGAACGCGAGCTACGGGCTCCTGATGCTCGACCTGGACAACTTCAAGGATGTCAACGAGACGATGGGCCACGAGGCGGGCACCGAGCTCCTTCGCCGGATCGCGCGGGCGATCACGGAGGTCACGCGCGACTCGGACCAGGTCTACCGCTACGGGGGTGACGAGTTCGCGGTGGTCGCGGCCGCGCCGGACGCAGCAGGCACGACGGCCCTCGCGCGACGCATCCGAAACGCGCTCCGGGCCCTCTCGGCCGACTGGGGTATGCCGGCCAGGCACCCGCCCGTCAGCGCCTCCATCGGCCTGGCGACCTATCCCGCCGACGGCGCGACGAACGCGGAAGTCCTGCTCGCCGCCGACCGGGCCTGTTTCGTGGCGAAGCGGCGCGGGCGCGACCTGATCGCGACGGCGGCCGAGGGACTGGCGCTCGCCGCGGACTTCACGCTCTCGGAGCCCACGCCGATGGATCCGGTGGCGCTCGCGGGCGCCTGACGCAGGGCGCGCCCCGCGTGGCGCTACAGCCGGCCCGCCTCCATCACGCGCTGGAGAAAGCGCTGCGTGCGCTCCTCGCGCGGAGCGCGGAAGATCTGCTCGGGCGGACCCTCCTCCAGGATCCGGCCCGCGTCGAGGAAGCAGACGCGGTTCGCGATGTCGCGCGCGAAGCCCATCTCGTGCGTGGCGATGAGCATCGTCATGCCCCCCAGGGCGAGCTCGCGAACGAGCGACAGCACCTCGGCCACGAGCTCCGGGTCGAGCGCGCTCGTCACCTCGTCGAGCAGGAGCAGGTCGGGGCGCATCGCCAGCGCGCGCACGATCGCGACCCGCTGCTGCTGGCCACCCGAGAGGCGGTCGGGAAACTCGCGCGCTTTCTCGTCCAGCCCGATGCGCCGGAGCAGCTCGAGCGCCTGCGCGTCGGCGGCCGGCCGCGAGAGCTTCAGGACCCGCCGCGGCGCGAGCGTCACGTTGTCCAGCACGCTCATGTGGGGGAAGAGGTTGAAGGACTGGAACACGATCCCGATCCGGCGCCGGATCCGGTCCACGTCAACGCCGGGCGCGGTGATCTCCTCGCCCTCCACGAAGATGCGCCCCTCGTCGATCGGCTCGAGCAGGTTGACGCACCGCAGGAGCGTCGACTTGCCGCTGCCCGAGGCGCCGATGAGGCACACGACCTCATGCTCCACCAGGCGGAGGTCGATCCCCTGGAGCACTTCCAGCGGGCCGAACGACTTGCGCAACCCAACGATCCGAAGCGCCGCGGCCGCGGTGCCGGCGGCATCGCCCGCGCCGTTCATCGGTTCGCCGCCGCCCGGCGCCGGTCGCGGGCGACCAGCCAGTCGGTGAAACGCGCGAGTGGGATGGTCATGACCAGGAACACCAGGGCCGTCGCCAGGTAGGGCGTGTAGTTGAAGTGGGCTGCCTCGGTGATCTGCGACTGGCGGAAGATCTCCACCACGCCGATGTACGACACGAGGACGGTGTCCTTCTGGAGCCCGATGAAGTCGTTGAGGAGCGGCGGGATCACGCGCCGGATCGCCTGGGGCAGGACCACGTAGCGCAGCGCCTGCCACTGGCTCAGGCCGAGCGATCGGGCGGCGGCCGACTGGCTCGGGTGGACGGAGTCGATGCCCGCCCGGTACACCTCCGACACGTACGCCGAGTAGATCAGCGTCAGCGCGATCACGGCGTAGAAGAACGGGTCGGTCGGCACCCCTTCGACGTTCAGGCCCGGGATTCCGAACCCCAGGATGTAGATGATCAGGACGCCGGGCAGCGCCCGGAAGACGTCCACGTAGACGGTCGAGAGGAGACGGAGCGGGAACAGGACGGGGCCCGGGATGCTGCGCAGGACCGCGATCACGAGCGCCAGGGCCAGGATCAGGATCTCGGCGATGAAGAAGAGCTGGACGTTTACCCAGAACGCCGCGGCGATGTCGGGCAGCGAGTCGGCGAAGAGCGCGCCGTTGAAGAAGGACTGCTGGACCAGCGGCCAGCCGGGCGAGTTGACGGCGACCCAGGCCAGGAACCCGAAGAAGACGAACGTGCTGGCAAACGCGATCGCGGTGGACCGGAGCGCGCCCTGGCCGGAGCGCCTGGATCGCCGACCGCGACCGGGAGGCTCGAGCACGTCCCCCCGGTCGCGAGGGCCGAGACCGCCCAGGGCGGTCATCGATCAGCGACGATCCGCGTCAGGGCTGGAAGACCGGCGCGTTCGCCTTGTCCGACAGCCAGGTCTTGGTGATCTGGTCGAGCGACCCGTCCGACTTGAGGGCGCCGATCGCCTGGTTCACGCAGCTCGTGAGCGGGCTCCCCTTGGCCAGGACCAGGCTGAAGTGCTCCGCGTCCGGGCCGGCCTGGACGGGGAACTGGCCGACGATGCTGGCGAGCGGGTTGCCCTTCGTGTCGACGATCTGGGCCGCCGTGACGTAGAAGGCGGTCGGGAGGTCCACGACGAGACCGTCGATCTGCTTGGCCTGGAGCGCCTTCACCGCAGCGTCGTTGTCGTTGTAGACCGAGATGCTGGTCGTGGGCTGGATGATGTTCTTGATCGTGTCGTAGGCGGTCGTCCCGACCTGGGCCCCGAACTTGAAGCTCTTGAGCCCCGAGATCGTGGTGACCTTGGCCAGCGGGTTGGTCGTCAGGGCGACGACCGACTGGGCCACGAAGTAGTAGCCGTCCGAGAGGTCGACGGCGGTCGCCCGCTCAGGCGTGTACGAGACCTGGGCAAGGTAGAAGTCGAACGGCTTCTTGCCGGGCGCGTAGGAGTTGCTGAACGGCACCACGGTCCAGGACACCTGGTCCTTCGTGAAGCCCAGCTGGCCGGCGAGCGCGTAGGCGAACGCGGCCTCGAAGCCCTGGCCGTTGGTCGGGTCGCCCAGCTGCCACGGCTTGGTTGCGTTCCCGCTCGCGGGCGGCTGGAAGTAGGGCGGATAGGCCGGGTTGTCCGTGCCGATCGTCAGCTTGCCTGCCGCGAGGGTCGCCAGGTTGGCCGGGGCGCAGGCGTTCGGCGACGGCGAGGGCGACGGCGAGGGCGACGGGGAGACGGCCGCCGGGCTGGGGCTCGCCTCCGGGCTGGCCGCGATGCTCGCTGCCGGGCTGGGGGAAGGGGCGGGCGTGGGAGTCGCCGCACCCGAGCAGGCGGTCACGAGCGCGCCGGTCAGCGCGAGTGCCACCGCGAAGCGGATTGGTGTTCGCATGGTCTGCAGACTCTCCTCCGTGACGGGACCGGCGAGAGTGTACCCGAGCGGCCAACCCCGCTGGGCCTCGTCGCCGGGAGAAGGGCTCGGCTAGACTCGAAGCGTGCGTGCCCGGATCTTCGAGATGCGGCTCCTGGCGGCGGGCCTGACCGCCCTGTGGGCCGCCACGAGCCTGCTCGTCCTGGTCGGCTATCGTCCCGGCGGGCCGGCCGATCTCCTCGTCGGGGTCGCGCTGCTGGTCCCCGTGGGCATCTCGGCCGTGGCGCTGCGCTGGCCACCGGCGCCCCGCGGCCAGACGACGTACCGCATCATCGCGTCGCTCGCGGTGGGAACCGGTCTCATCCTCCTTCCCTCGCTGGCCGGCGTGTGGCGCCAGATCACGGACCGCGGCCTCCAGACGCTGCTCCCCTCCCCCGAGGCCGGCTACCCGTGGGCGCTCGCGATCCTGGGCACATCGCTGTTCGCCGCGCTGGGCCCCACGCGGCTGCTGCTCGCGCCCGGAGCGCGTCGGCGCGCGCGACTGGCGGCGTCGCTCGGCGCCGGGCTGGCCGTCGCGGTGGTCACGTCCACGCTGGTCGCCTCCGTCGCCGTCGGCAACGACCGTGCGCTCGCCGGCAGGCCGGCCCAGGCGTCGCGCTTCGGCCCCACCGATCCGAAGGAGCTGCCACCCCGCTGCGACGCCCCGATCGCGGTCGGCAGCACGGCCCAGCTTGAGATGGTGCTCGGTGGCACAATCGACGGACGTTCCATTGGGGGGGCGCTGGTCCGCGGCGCACGGGCCGGCGCCGACTTCTCGTGGACGTCGGAAGTTGCCAGCGTGGAGGCGCTCGGCCTGGGCGGCGCCGCGCTCGTCGGGACCCAGGGTTGGCTCCGCGAGCCGGGAGGCTCCTGGCAGCGGGTTCCGGGCACGCAGGTGGAAGGTGAGTCGCTCGACGTCGTGGTCCTCGGCGACGGCCTCGACACGACGGCGCGCGCGGCAGCCGAGGACCTGGGGTTCGACTACCTCGAGGGCGCCGATTCGCGCCACTGCCGCCTCGCGATCGACGGCGACACGTTCCGACGAGCCTTCCCGCAGGTCCGCTGGCTGGCGGGCGACGCCGATCTGCACCGCTGGCGTGGCGAGCTCGACTACTGGATCTTCGGCGACGCCGAGCTGGGCCGGGCGGACGGGTGGATCGCCGGCGAGGGGTTCACACTGCAGCCTGGCGCCATCCAGGGTCGGCTCGAGGCCAGCCTGACGGCAACCTCGCGGGGCAGCGCGATCACGATCGTCCCGCCGGCGCCCTGACAGGAGTGACGGGAAGCATGGATCGGTGGGACCCCGGCGCCGACGCGGCCGGCCGCAAGCGCGATCGCCTGGCGCGCTTCTACCGGGTGACCACCTACCTCGAGGCACATCCGGAGGGGGCGACCCCGGACCAGATCGCGGCCTTCGTCGGGATGTCCCGCCGGAATGCCTACCGGGACCTGCGGGCGCTGGAGGACGAGCTGGGCATCCCCCTGTGGGCCGATGGCGGTCGCTGGGGGATCTCCGACAAGGCGTTCCTGCCGGCCTTCCGGCTGACCCGCTCCGAGGCGATGGCGGTCTTCCTGGCGGCTCGCCTCATGGCGCGCTACGCGGACGCGCACGATCCCGACCTCGCGGCCGCGTTCCAGAAGCTGGGCGAGGCACTGCCGCCGGTGCTGGGCCGCCACGTGCAGCGGACCCTGGACGTGATGGCGGCGCGGCCGCTGGACCCCGTCGGGAGCCGCAACCTGCGCCTGTTGACCCAGGCCTTGGCCGAGCGGCGCGTCGTCGAGCTGACCTACGACACGAGCACCTACGATCCGGCCCGCCAGCCACGGTCGGCCCGGGTGCGGCCCTACCTCATCGAGCCGTCCGCGGCAACCCACGCGCTCTATCTCATCGGCTTCGACGAGACCCGGGGCGGGCTCCGGACGTTCAAGCTCGAGCGGATCCGCACGCTCGCGCTCACATCCGTCCAGTTCGAGCCGCCGCCCGACGGCGAGATCGAGGCGGCCCTGGACCGGGCCTGGGGGATCGTCGCGGACCAGCCCGTGGTCAGGGTGGTCCTGCGCTTCGATCGCTCGGTCGCGCCGCGCGTGGCAGAGACCACCTGGCACCCGACACAATCGCTGGAGACGCATCCCGACGGCTCGCTGACCTGGTCCGCCCGGGTGTCGGGCACCCTGGAGATCCTGCCCTGGATCCTGGGCTGGGGCGCCGACGTGGAGGTCCTGGCGCCGAGCGCGCTGCGCGACGAGGTGGCGGGGATCGTGCTGCGCGCAGCGGCACGCTACCCACGCACCTGACGACGAAGGGCCACAATCCGTCCATGCGACCGGCCCGCTTCGCCGCCGTCAACCTCATCAGCGACCCGATCCACGGCTACATCGAGCTGACCAAGCGGCTCTCCGCCGCGGCGGCACGGTCCTCGGGCCTGCCGGCCGAGGAGGCCGCCGAGGAAGACCTCCTCGACACGATCTGGCTGCAACGCCTGCGCAGGATCAGCCAGCTGCAGAGCGCGCGCTGGGTCTTCCCGACGGCGGAGCACTCGCGGTTCACGCACGGCCTCGGGGTCATGCACGAAGCGGGGCTCTGGGCGCGCCAGCTCTACCCGTCGCTCGCCGAGTCCCTCGCCACCGCCGTGCCAGGTGAGCCCGTCCCGTCCGAAGGGCTGGTGGTGGAGACGCTCCGCATCGCGGGACTGCTCCACGACGTGGGGCACGGTCCGTTCGCCCACTTCTACGACGAGCACGTGCTGGAGGCGTTCCCTGCCCCTGCCGACGCCCGCCGCGCCGGTGCGAAGGCGCTCACCCACGAGGACCTCTCGCAGCTCATCGTCACGCGCGAGCTGGGGCCGCTCATCCGGGGCCTGCGGCGCGCGCCCGGCGGCGTGCCCGGGCGAGACGCCATGGGGCCGGCGGAGGCGATCGATCCCGCCTGGGTGGCGTTCCTCATCTCGAAGCCGCCCCTCGGCGACGCGGCCATGCCGCTCTGGGTCCGCTGGCTCCAGCCGCTGCTCTCCGGGGTCTTCACGGTCGACAACCTTGACTACGTCCGCCGCGACGCCTATTTCACGGGCGTCTCCGCCGGGCCGGTGGACGCGGAGCGGCTGCGGCGCTACGCGTTCATCTCCGAGCGCGGCCTCACCCTGTACGAGTCGGGCCTCAGCGCCCTGGAGATGTTCCTGACGGCGCGTCTCTTCATGTACCAGCAGGTCTACTTCCACCGCGCGGTCCGTGGAATCGATCTCGACCTCGCGACCGTCTTCGCGACGTCGATCGCGGCGCTCTTCGGGGAGGGCTCGCCGGCGGACGACCTGGCCAGCTTCGCCGACCTCGACGAGTACGCGCTGCTCCATCGTGCCGCTCGCTGGGCGCGGGGGCTCGAGGTGGCGCCGTCGCCCCGACCGGGCGACGGATGCGTGACCCAGGCGGTCGCCGCGACCTGGGCCCGGATCCTCCTTCGCCGGCCACGCTGGCACGCCGAGGCGGAGGTCCGGGCGGAGTTCGAGGTGGGGCCGCCGCCGGCCGAGGCGGTCGCAACGCTGGGCGAGGGCATCCCCGGCCGCGTGGCGATCGACCTGGCCATCGTCGACGCGCGCCCCAGCGGTGACGAGGCCAACGCCCGGCTTGCCATCGCGGGGCGGGAGGGACGCCCGACGCAGCCCCTGTCCGCCTGGCTGGACCGGCTGCCCGCGTTCGCCCTGATCGGCCGGCGCTACGTCCGGACGGACGTCGAGTGAGGTACCTGGACGTCGACGGTGTCCGCGTGTCGGCGATCGGGCTGGGCACCTGGCAGTTCGGGTCGCGCGCGTGGGGCTACGGCGCCGACTACGCGGTCCGCATCGCGCCCGCGCTCGTCCGGCGCGCGCTGGAGCTCGGAATCACGCTGATCGACAGCGCCGAGGTGTACGGCTTCGGCGAATCGGAGCGGATCGTGGCGCGCGGCCTGGCCGCGGCCGGTCCCGACCTGGCCGGCGGCGCGTTCATTGCCACGAAGCTGCTGCCGATCCTGCCGCTGCCGTCGATCGTGGCAGCGCGGGCAGCCGGCAGCCGGGATCGCCTGGAGGTCACGGCGATCGACCTCTACCAGCTCCACTGGCCGAACCCGATCGTGCCGGCCCGGACCCAGGCAGCCGGGCTTCGCCGCCTCCTCGACGCCGGGATCGCGCGCCACGTCGGGGTGAGCAACCACGGCCTGGGACGCTGGCGGGCGATGGAGTCGGCGCTGCGGCGGCCGATCATCTCGAACCAGGTCCGCTTCAGCCTGGCGAGCCCGTCGCCGCGCTGGGACCTGGTCCCGTACGCGGCCGAGCGCTCGCGGCTGGTCATCGCCTACAGCCCGCTCGCGCAGGGTCTGCTTGCCTCCGGTGAGCGCCCGGCGGGGAGTGGGGCGGGCAGCCGCCGCATGCGCGCCCCCCTTCGCGATGCCGCGCGGCGGCGCGCCGGACCGCTCCTGGCCGCCGTCCGCGAGATAGCCTCGGCCCACGGCGCCACGCTCGCCCAGGTCGCCCTCGCGTGGGTCATCTCGCACCCGAACACCGCCGCGATCCCGGGCGCCCGAACGCTGGAGCAGCTGGAGGAGAACGCGGCGGCCGCGGACCTGGTCCTGGCGCCCGAGGAGCTGGCCTGGCTGACCGCCGAGGCCGAGCGCTTCGACGCGGCCCGGCGGCTCTGACGCACCGGCCCGCGCGAGGCGAGATGGCGCCCCGGTTTCCCGCCCGAGCCGCGGTCACGGTCCGCCCGTGACGTCCGACCAGGCGCACGCCCTCGCCTCCGAGCTGCTGGTGTGGGCCGCCCTGCTGGGAGGATTCGGGATCCTGCTCGTCTTCCATCTCGCCGATGGACGGCGGCGGCGGCGCCGGGTCGTCGAGATCTGCGCGACCAGCGAGTTCGGGCCGCGGGCCGAGGCCGTCCGGGCGATCGTGGCGCGGGCCGGCGCGCTGGAGGCGGCCGAGGCAGGGCGGCTGGTCGCGGCGAGGCGGCTCGCGCTCGCCTATGACCCGCGGGCGCGACGGGCGCCGGCCGCTGCGCGACGGGCCCGCGACCGGGCGTTCGCCAACGAGCGCGACGTCGTCGCCCTTGCCGCGGCCACCGGGGCGAGGGACGCCGCGCTCGTCGCGCTCGCGGCCCTGCCGGACCCGGAGACCAGGCGCACGGCTGCCGAGTGCGCGGCGGAGACTGCCGCGGCCATCGTGGCCGTGGACCGGATCCCCCCCGACGAGTTCCGCGCCCTGACGCGCGCGTGGCGGGAGGTCGTGGGGCCGATCGGCGTCCGACCGCGCCGGGAGCCTTGACCGCGCATACCATGACGGGAGACAGCCCGCGACGCGGAGGATCCCGATGACACAGGAGCAGCAGGCGACCCAGGCGCTGGAGGCGGCGGCGCGCCGGCGACGCGCGCTGCGAGACGCGCTGTTCGCGCTCGAAGAGGCGATCTCATCCCCCGACATCGATGCCGAGGCGTGGCGCCTGCGCGTGGCCGCCAGGCTGGCCGCGCTGCGCGACGCGTTCGCCGACCATGTCGCGGAGACGGAGGCCCCCGCCGGCCTGTACGACGAGATGGAGACCATCGCGCCCCACGTCCAGGGCAAAGCTCGCCGCCTCCGGGAGGAGCATCCGCCCATCACGGTCGCGATCGGCGATGTCGTGGACCGGTTCGCGGCGCCCTTCGTGGCCGGCACCGACCTGGACGCGCTGCGCGACGACGTCCAGCGCCTCATGGGCCGGATCGTGCGCCACCGGCAGCACGGCTCGGACCTGGTCTGGGAGGCCTACGCGATCGACATCGGCGGCGCCGGCTGAATGGGCCCGGCCGAACCGGGCCACGGCACCGGTGGGGGGACACCGGACGACCCGCCGGCTGCCCGCATCTCCGGCGGCGGCGTCGTGGTGCTCGACGGGGGTCTCGCGACGCAGCTCGAGGCCCAGGGCAACGATCTCGCCGATCCGCTCTGGTCGGCCCGGCTGCTGCTGGAGGCGCCCGGCGAGATCGTGCGCGCGCACCTGGCCTTCTACCGGGCCGGCGCACGGATCGCCACGACGGCCAGCTACCAGGCCACGTTCGAGGGCTTCGCGGCCCGCGGGATCGGCCACGCCGGCGCGATCGAGCTGCTCCGGCGAAGCGTCACGCTCGCCTCGGAGGCGCGGGCCGCGTGGCGGGCGGAACGGGAGCCCGGCGACGGAGACCAGCTGTTCGTGGCGGCCTCGATCGGTCCCTATGGCGCGCTGCTGGCGAACGGTGCCGAGTACACCGGCCGCTACGGCCGGTCGGTGGCGCAGCTGCGGGCGTTCCACCGTGAGCGGCTCGAGGTCCTCGCGAGCACCGAGGCGGACCTGCTGGCCTGCGAGACGATCCCCGAGCTGGAGGAGGGGATCGCGCTCGTCGAGCTGTTGGAGGCGACGCCCGGCGCGCGCGGCTGGCTGAGCTTCTCGTGCGCCGACGGCGGGCACCTGCGGAGCGGCGCGCCCGTGGCGGAGGCGTTCGCGCTGGCCGAGCGATCCCCGCGGGTGCTGGCCGTGGGGATCAACTGCACCGCGCCGGAGCACGTCGACGAGCTGCTCGCCCGGGCTCGGGAGGCGACCTCCAAGCCGCTCGTCGTCTACCCGAACAGCGGCGAGGGCTGGGACGCGGCCGCGCGGCGCTGGGTCCGGGCGGGCGGGCCGACCGTCGATGGGCCGGCGGCGCGCCGCTGGATCGCGGCGGGCGCATCGATCGTGGGCGGCTGCTGCCGCGTCACGCCCGGCCAGATCGCGGCCGTGGCAGCTGCCGTGGCACGGCCTGCGCCCGGCGCCCAGGGGACGCCCGGGACGAGAGGCGGGTGGCCCGGCGATGCCGGGCCGGACGGGAGGATCGACGCATGACCGACTCGACACGGGAGGCCGGCCCGTACGCCATCCGGACGGCGACAGCGGAGACCGTCGAAGCGTTCACGGCACCGCTCCTCGCCGCGTTTGCCTTCGTCGAAGACCCAGGCGACGAGGAGCGCCGCACGTGGGAGCCGGATCGGATCATCGCGGCGCTCGACGGCGAGCGGCCGGTGGCGACGGCAGGCGCCTTCAGCTTCCGCCTGGGCGTGCCGGGCGGGGAGGCAGCCGCGGCGGGCGTGACGCTCGTCGGCGTCAACCCCGCCTATCGCCGGCGCGGAATCCTGCGCTCGATGATGCGCCACCAGCTGGACGACGTCCACGCGCGCGGCGAGGCGCTCGCGATCCTGTGGGCCTCGGAGGGCGCCATCTACCAACGCTTCGGGTACGGCCTCGCGACGCTCAGCGGGAGCTTCGAGATCGCGTGCGAACGGGCTGCCTTCGCACGCGCGACGCCACCCGAGGGGACCGTCCGGCTGGTGGATCTCGAGGAGGCGATGGGCATCTTCCCGTCGCTCTACGACCGGGTCCGGATCCAGTCGCCCGGGATGATCGCGCGCAGCGAGACGTGGTGGCGCTGGGTGACGCTCCACGACACGGACCAGGCACGTGGCGCCAACGGGATCAAGTTCCTCGCCGTCTACGAGGCCGGCGGGGAGGTCGAGGGGACGGCCATCTACCGGGTCAAGCCGGACTGGGATGAGCGGGGCCCGAAGGGCACCCTCGTCGCGACCGAGGTCCTGGCCGAGACACCGCGCGCGACCCGGGACCTGTGGGCCTGGCTCCTGGGCGTGGATCTCGTCACGACCGTCCGCGCCGTTCGGGCGCCTGTTCCCCATCCGCTCCAGCTGCTCCTGGCGGAGCCGCGGCGGCTGGGGTTCACGGTCGGCGACGGGACCTGGCTTCGCGTCGTGGACGTTCGGGCGGCGCTGGCGGCGCGAAGGTACGCGCGGCCGGGCGTGCTCGTGCTCGAGGTCCGCGACGCATTCTGCCCGTGGAACGCCGGGCGCTGGCGCCTCGTGGCCGACGCGGACGGGCAGGGGGTCGCCGAGCCGACGGCCGGCTCGCCCGACGTGACGCTCGACGCGGCCGACCTCGGCGCGACCTACCTCGGCACCTTCACGTTCTCGGAGCTGGCGCGGGTCGGGCGCGTCGTGGAGGGCACGCCCGGCGCGCTCGCCCGGGCCGACACGCTGTTGGCGGCCGGGCGCGCGCCCTGGTGCAGCACGATGGTCTGAACAGCGCCGACGGCGGGCGCGGCCGCCGGGGCACCCGGCGCGGGTGCCGGGTCAGCCGCTCGCGGCCAGGCGTTCCTCGGTCATCTCTCCCAGCAGCCGTTCGTGCGCCGAGGTGGGCGCCCCGATGCGGTCCAGGCCGAGCAGCGCCGCTCCTGCCACGGGCGGCACGCCGAGCCGCGCGACCCGGGCACGCGGAGCACGGGTCGCGATGCCCTCCCGGAGCCGGGCGTGGAACGCGGCGTCATCGGTCCCGAACACGCCGCCCGCCAGGACCACCGGCACGCGTGCGCGCACCAGGCGCAGCCGCCGGATCGTGGCGACGGCGGCCCCCGCCAGCTCGTCGGCGAGGTGGTCGGCGATGCCCCGGGCCTCGGCGTCGCCGGCTCCCGCGACCGCGAACACGACCGGCGCCAGCTCGCCGAGCCGCCGTTCCGCGAGCCGGCCCGCGTAGATCGCGTGCGTAACGTCGAGCGGGCGCCGCAGGCCGAAGTAGGCCGGGACAGACCGCTCGAGGGCGGTCCGGCGACCCCGCCCGTCGCGGCCGCGAAGGGCAGCCCCCAGCGCCGCGAGCCCGAGCGCGTAGCCACCGCCCCAGTCGCCGGAGATCGGCCCGAGGGCGGAGAAGCGGACGCTCCGACCATCGGGGCTCACCCCGAGGCAGTTGAACCCCTCGCCGCAGATCAGGGCGACTCCCCACCCGTCGGGGGCGCCGGCGCGGAGCGCGGCATCCGTGTCGTTGCGGACGAGCACGTCGACCGCCAGACCGAGGCGGCCGATCGCCCGCGCCAGGCGACCGACATCGCGCGGCGTGTCCGCTCCAGCCAGGCAGAAGGCGCCGACCTTCGCGAGCGGGGCAACGGTCGCGGAAGGCGGGCCGAACGCGCCGCCAGCGGATCCACCTGCT
>CAZKXK010000004.1:25978-31225 GCA_964556585.1 uncultured Anaerolineaceae bacterium | reverse complement strand
CTCGCGGATTAGCCGCGGACGAGCACCTCGCCCAGCAGGTCCACGTGCTCCAGGTCCCAGGGAAGGAAGTCCTGCAGCATGATCCGCTCGCAGCCGGCCGCCTCGAATCGCGCTGCCATCGCACGGGCTTCGTCCGGCGTGCCGTAGATCCAGCGGGGCCGGCGCTCGTCGAACCAGGCGGTCCCCTCCTCGGCCATCCCGAAGGCGTCCAGGACCGCCCGCGAGCGACGCTCCACCTCGGCGCGATCGCGGCCCACCAGGGCGCCGACCATGGCCGAGCGGCGGAGGGTGCCGGGGTCGCGACCGGCGTCGCGCGCCACGGTGTCGAGCTTCGCGAAGCGCTCCGCCGCGCGCTCGGGTGACGCGCTCGACAGGTTGAACTCGTCCGCGAACCGCACGGCGATCCGCATCGAGCGCGGGCTCCCCTCGCCCCCGACGATGATCGGCGGCGCCGGGAGCTGGACCGGCCGCGGCCGGAGACGCCCGCCCGGGACCTGGTAGTGGCGGCCGCTGAACGACCAGCCGTCCGGGCCCTGCCAGAGGCCGCGCAGGATCTCCAGCTGCTCCTCCAGCATCTCGGCGCGGACCTCGAGCGGCGGGAACGGGAAGCCGTGGTGATCGTGCTCCTCCTGGTTCCAGCCGGCACCCACGCCCACGTCCAGCCGACCGCCGGACATCTCGTCCACGGTCGCGGTCAGCTTCGCGAGGTTGCCCGGGTGCCGGAACGTCACCGGCGAGACGAGCGTCCCGAGCCGGATGCGGCTCGTCTCGCGGGCGAGGCCGGCCAGGACGGCCCAGGCGTCGGTGGTGGGGCGGCCGGCCTCACCGGGGAAGCTGTCGTAGTGATCGGAGCGCAGGAACGTCTCGAAGCCGGCCGCCTCGGCGCGCAGGGCGAGCGCCAGCTGGTCGGCATACGAGCAGCCCTGCTGCGGCTCGATCATCAGCGCGTACCGCATGGACCACTCCTCCCTGGGTCGAACCTCGCTCCGGGCTGCCGTCCGGGCGTGCCTTTGACGAATTGATAGGTGCACAGTAGATTATTACGATGACGGTAACAATCGACCCGGCTGCCGCCGGTATCCCTCCCCGCTCGGCCAGTCGGGCGGCGCTGATCGACCAGATCGTGGCCGGGGCCGCCGTCATCGCCGGCCACCAGCGCTGCGCGGCCGCGCGGCGGCTGCACCAGCAGGGAATCAGCATGGCGCATCTGCAGACGCTGTGGATTCTCCAGGAAAGCGGCCCCATGCCGATGACCCGCCTGGCCGACGTCCTCGGCGTCGCGGTTCCGAACGCCACCGGGATCGTCGATCGGATGGAGCAGCGCGGGCTCGTGGAACGCGTGCACGGCGACGCAGACCGCCGCGTGGTGACCGTGCGCCCGACCCACGCCGGGGAGCTCGCCACCGAGGAGGTCGACGGCTGGCGCAGCGACATGCTCGAGGTGCTCCTGGACCTGCTCGACACGGAACAGCTCGTGCGTCTGGTGCGAGGGATCGACGAGATGGGCGCAACGATCCGGACGGGCGAGCCTCGCGAACCAGTGGCATCACAGGCGACCGACCCGCCGCCGGATCCGGCCGGGCTACGTCCGACAGAGGAGATCGTTCGACGATGATGGAAGGGGCACCACTCGCGGAGGGCCCGGGGGGGCCGCACGCCGGCGCGTCACACCCGGCCGTGGAGATCTCTCCGCGCGCGCGGTTCGAGGTCCTGGGCGCGATCCTGATGGCGCTCCTGCTGGGTGCGCTCGATCAGACGGTGGTCGGCACGGCCCTGCCGCGCATCGTGACGGACCTCCAGGGCAACGACCTGTACACCTGGGTGGTGGCGATCTACCTCCTCACGTCGACCATCACCGTCCCGTTCTACGGCAAGCTCTCCGACTACTACGGCCGCAAGCCGATGCTGATCTTCGGCATCGTCGTGTTCCTGGCCGGGTCGGCGCTCTCCGGGCTGAGCCAGACGATGTGGCAGCTGATCCTGTTCCGCGGCATCCAGGGGATCGGCGCGGGCTCCCTGTTCCCCATCTCGCTGGCCGTGATCGGCGACCTTTTCACGCCGGCCGAGCGCGGCAAGTACCAGGGTCTCTTCGGTGCGGTGTTCGGGCTGGCTGCGCTGGTGGGCCCGGCTCTCGGTGGCGTCATCACGGACACCATCGGCTGGCACTGGATCTTCTACATCAACCTGCCGATCGGGCTGATCTCCCTCGTGGTGGTCAGCCGCGTCCTGCCCAGCCTGAAGCGCCCGAAGCACGCCCTCAACCTGGACTGGGCCGGCGCCCTCGTCTTCGTGGCGGCGATGATCCCGCTCCTGGTGGGCCTCACGAACAGCCAGAGCTCCGGCTGGACGAGTCCGCAGGTCGGCGGGCTGCTGGCGCTCGCGGCCGTGCTCATCCCGGTCTTCCTGTTCATCGAGACGCGCGTGCGGGAGCCGATCGTCCCGCTCGATCTCTTCCGCGACCGGACGTACGCGGGCTCCATCCTGGCGACGTTCTTCGCCGCGTTCGGCTTCTTCTCGGCGACGATCTTCCTGCCCCGCTTCTACCAGGTCGTGCGGGGCGACAGCGCGACGGTCTCCGGCTACGAGCTGTTCCCGCTCCTGCTGGGGGTCATCATCGCGAGCGTGGTGAGCGGCCAGATCGTGGCCCGGACCGGCAAGTACAAGACGCTGCTGGTTGGGTCCATCGCGCTCGTGAGCATCGGGTCCCTGCTCTTCACGAACCTCGTCGCCAGCTCCGGCACCTGGGTGATCATCGCCTGGCAGTTCGTGCTGGGCGTCGGGATCGGACCGACGCTCGCGGTCTTCACGATCGTGGTCCAGAACGCGGTGCCGTTCAACAAGCTCGGGGTGGCCACGTCGAGCATCGCCTTCTTCCGCCAGATCGGCGGAACGGTGGGTCTCTCGATCGCCGGCTCGCTGTTCGCCACCCAGGTCAGCGCCGGGATCCCGACCCGCCTCCTGGCCAACGGCGTCCCGCAGGGCATCGTGGACGGGTTCCAGGGTGCCGGCTTCGATCAGAACAGCCTGCTCGGCGTCGGGACCACGCTCGGCCAGCAGATCCTCGCCACCACCCCGGCCCCGGCCCGGCAAACCGTGGAGCCGTTCATCAACCAGATCGTCACCTCGATCTATGAGGCGATCTCGCTGGCCATCGGGTCGATCTTCTGGTTGAGCCTCGGCGCCTCCCTGCTCGCGCTCCTGGCCGTCTTCATCATCCGCGAGATCCCGCTTCGCTCGTCGATCGGGCCGACCGTCGGTGAGCCCGGCCGCGCTCCCGCGCCGGCCCGTCCGGGTGCGGAGGCCCTGGCGCCCCAGCGCGCCCTGGCCGGGGACTAGGGTCCCGGTGACCGACGACCACGGCGCTTCCTCCGGGCCCCCGCTTCCCGGGCGTGAGGGCGGAGCCACGGAGCCTGGGCTGCCCGAGGCTTCCCGGGTCGCGCCGACGCCGCCGTCGCTCGCCGTCCCGGGCAGTGCCGGCGCTCCGTTCGTCGCGGTGCTTCCCGTCGCGGACCTGCCGGCGGGCGGAATGGTCCGGGTGAGCCACGGCGACCTGGACCTGCTCCTCGCCTCCGTGCCGACGGGAATCCTCGCGGTCGACGACCGCTGCCCGCACATGGCCGCGCCGCTCTCCCTCGGGCGGCTTGAGGGATGCGTCGTGGACTGCCCGCTCCACAACGGGCGATTCGACCTCTGCAGCGGCGAGACGGTCCGGATGCCGACGACCGGCGGCCTCGACGCCGACGGCGCGACGCACCTGCCCTGGTCCCCCCCGGGCTCGGACCCCAAGCCGGAGCCGGCCAGCCTCAAGGCCGAGGCGCGCCGCCTTACCCGGGTCCGGCGCCTGCGTCACTACCCGGTCCGGGTCGTCGACGGGATGATCGAGATCGCGATCCCGCGTCCCTGAGGTCACCCCGTCGTCCTCGGGGCTGCCGCGCCGGGAGCCGGGAGCCGCGGAGGCCCGCCGCGGAGCGAGGGCCTGCCCAGCCCTCAGCCTTCCTCGGGTGCGCGGGCGTGATCGTTCGTCCCGACGAACGCGAGCAGTCCCCGCACCACTTCGGCAAGATCGTCCGTGACCGTAAAGAGTCCCAGGTCGTCCACGGTGACCGTGCCGGCGGCGAGCAGGGTCTCGCGGAACCAGGTCAGGAGGCCCGTCCAGTAGGCGCTCCCCACGAGGAAGACGGGGAAATGCTTGATCTTGCCGGTCTGGATCAAGGTGAGCGACTCGAACAGCTCGTCGAGCGTCCCGAACCCGCCCGGGAAGATCACGAACCCTTCCGCGTACTTCACGAACATCGTCTTTCGGACGAAGAAGTAGCGGAACTCGACGCCCAGGTCCACCCAGGGGTTGAGCCACTGCTCGTGCGGCAGCTCGATGTTGCAGCCGACCGAGAAGCCGCCGGCCTCGAAGCAGCCACGGTTCGCCGCAGCCATCACGCCGGGCCCGCCGCCGGTGATCACCGTGAGACCTGCCTCGGCCAGGAGGCGACCGAGCTCTCGCGCCTGCTCGTAGACGGGTTCGCCCTCGGCCACTCGCGCGGAGCCGAAGACCGTCACGGCCGGCCCGACGCCGGCCAGCGCGTCGAACCCTTCCACGAACTCGGCCTGGATCCGCAGCGTCCGCCACGGGTCCGAGTCGAGAAAGGCGGTTCGGCTCCGCCGCAGGAGCCGCTCGTCGGCGGTGCCGGCGCGGGACGGCATCTGCCGGTCCACCGCCTCCCGCCGGACCACGAGCCGCCCCGCCCGTCGGAGCTTGTCGCGGCCGGTCGTGATCGGCTCGCCGTCCACCGCACGGGCGCGCGCGCGATCCGGTTCGCGGGATCGGGACGGGGGTGGGGCGTCGCTGGCAGGCATTGAAACCTCCGGTCGAGTGTGGCGGGCGAGTGACGGCCGGGCTACGGACCCGGCGCGCTGAACCAGGTCTTCCAGGTGGCGTCGTCGAGGCCGGCCGTCACGGCGTTGCCATTCCGGACCAGCGGGAGGCGCAGCAGGCGCGGATCGGCGAGCAGCCGGGCCGCCAGCTCGTCGTCGTCCATGCGGAGGTAGCCCAGGCCCGCATCCCGCCACGTCCGCGAGGAGGTGTCGGCCAGGGAGCCGGCGCCGAGCTTCGCGACGAAGCGCTGCAGCTCACCCGGCGCGATCGGCTTGCGCCGGAGATCCACGAAGTGCACGCCGACCCGGCGTTCCTTGAAGAAGCGGAGCGCGGCCCGCGTGGCAGAGCTGTCCTCGCGGCCGAAGACCTGGACGCTG
>CAZKXK010000004.1:14133-25878 GCA_964556585.1 uncultured Anaerolineaceae bacterium | reverse complement strand
CGCCGGTGAGCGCGCGTCGGGCGGGCGCGGCCCCGCCGACGCTGGCGATCCGGGTGATCCACGACGACACGCCCGGCGCCTTGCCCGCGATCCTGGGCGCGCTCGCCCTGGCCGGTGCGACGGTCCGCACCATGAGCACGGTTCGGCGTCTTGGGGACGCGGACGCCGGGCCCGCCGTGGAGACGGAGATCGAGGTCGAGGGTGTCGACGAGGAGCGCCTGGACGCGGCCGTGGCCGGCGCGCCGGGCGTGCGGGAGCGACGGGCGACGCGGACCATGGACCGCATCTTCGGGAAGCGGATCATCGTGGTCGGTGGCGGCGCACAGGTGGCGCAGGTCGCGCTCGGCGCCGTCTCCGAGGCGGACCGGCACAACCTGCGCGGCGAGCGGATCTCGGTCGACACGATCGCCCTCGTGGGCGAGGCGAACATCGCCGGCGCGGTTCGAGCCGTGGCGGACCTGCCGCGCGCCCGCTGCCTGGTCCTGGCGGGCTCGATCATGGGCGGCGACATCAGCCGGGCCGCCGACGAGCTTCGAGCGGTCGGAATCCCGATCATCGCCCTGAACATGGTGGGCTCCATCACGGAGCACGTGGACCTCGTCGTCTCCGACCCGGTCCAGGCCGGCACGATGGCGGTGATGGCGATCGCCGACACCGCCACGTTCGACCTGGCCCGGCAGCGCGGCCGGCGGTACTGAGTGGTGCGGATCGCCACCTGGAACGTCAACTCGCTCAAGGCACGCCTCGAGAAGGTCGAATGGTGGCTGGAGCGCGCCGCGCCCGACATCCTGCTGATCCAGGAGACGAAGCTCTCCGACGACAGCGCTCCCCTGCTCCCCTTCTCCATGGCCGGCTACGAGCTGCTGCACCACGGTGAGGGACGCTGGAACGGGGTCGCGATCGCGAGCCGCGCGGGGCTGGCCGACGTCGTCACGAACTTCGGTGACGGTCCGGTCCGATCGTCGGCTGCGGGCGCATCGATCCCCGGGGAGGGCGACGACTTCGACCCGTTCGGGGAGGCCCGGATGGTGAGCGCGGTCTGCGGTGGCGTGCGGGTCGTCTCGATCTACGCGCCCAACGGGCGCGAGGTCGGCTCGCCGTTCTACGCCGGGAAGCTGGCCTGGTTCGCGCGCCTGCGGCGCTGGCTGGACGAGACCCAGGATGCCGGCACACCGCTCGTGATCGGCGGCGACTTCAACGTCGCACCCGCCGACCGCGACGTGTGGGACCCGGACGCTGCCCACGGCGGAACGCACGTCTCCGGGCCAGAACGGGAGGCGTTCCGCTCCCTGCTGGACTGGGGGCTGGAGGACACCTGGCGCGAGCGGAACCCCGGGCTCCGACGCTTCACCTGGTGGGACTACCGCGCCGGCAACTTCCAGCGCGACGAGGGGATGCGGATCGACCACCTGCTCGCCACGGCGCCGGTTGCCGCGCGAATCGTCGAAGTCGAGGTTGACCGCGAGGCCCGCAAGGGCAAGCCCGTCCCGTCGGATCACGCGCCGCTCTTCATGGACCTGGACGAGCCCGGCCGGCCCTTCGACCCGGGCTGGTCGGACGCCGCGGCCCGGATCGCCGACCGGGTTGCCGCGCGGCGGGCGCACGCCGAGACCTGACCCGACCCGCCGGCCGATCCCCGTCACGCGAAGTGCGCTCGCGGCCGGCTCGAGGCGCGGCCAC
This sequence comes from uncultured Anaerolineaceae bacterium, assembly GCA_964556585.1. Lineage (GTDB taxonomy): Bacteria > Chloroflexota > Limnocylindria > Limnocylindrales > CSP1-4 > CTSoil-043. The sequence goes on along the minus strand of CAZKXK010000004.1, from coordinate 24,198 downwards.
GGCCGTCACCCGGGCCCCGCCTCAGACCGACTCGAGCTCCACGGCCGGACCGGCCCCCGCCCGGACGGAGCGGAGCGCCACGGCCTGGATCGCCAGGGTGAGCGCCAGCGCCAGCCCGAACGCCGGCCCGATCCCGAGCGGGATGAGCCCCAGGGCCAGGACGAGCATGAAGGCGGCCGTCCCGAACAGCCCCACCAGCAGCCCGCGCAGGACGTCCAGCGCGCCCGGCAATCCCTCCTGCCGATGCGTGAACAGGGTCAGGATCGAGACATAGACGGGGAAGGTCGCGATGATCCCGCTCGTGTGCGGGCCGAGCAGCGGCGCGATCGTCGTCAGGCCGACCACCAGGCCGGTGCCGATCGCCATCCGCGCCGGCAGGTCCCACGCCGGGTGCGGCCCGGCGGCCCGGCGGGCCCCCGACTCCGGCAGGAGCCGAAGCGCGACGGCCAGCGCCGCGAGCACGACCACGAACAGGATCCCGACCGGCGCGTTCAGCACGGGCTGGACCAGCACGCCGATCGACGCGAACGCGACGATCGCCACCAGGATGCCCGTCCGGGGCCCGGCCCGGACGAGCCCGGCCGCAAACGCGAGCGTGAACCCCGCGATCGCCGCGAGGCCCATCAGCGACCCGACGATGGCCGTCGCCGCGAACGCCGTGCCGTGGTCAAGCGCAAGGAAGAACGTCACCGGGCCGCTGGTGAGCGGGAGCGACACCAGCCAGCCCCCGATCGCCGGTCCCCACCGCCGGGCGGCGAGGCTCGCGCCGCCGATCAGGAGCGGCGTCAGGATGAGCTTCAGGGCGAGGACCGGCACGCGCCAAGCGTAGCCGTGGCGTCAGACGGCGGCGCCCCGGTTCCCGCCGGCGTCGCGCGCTGCGGCCGCGGCCCGGGCGGCCACCCGCTTCTCCGCGTTCGCGACCTCGGTGCGGGCCTCGCGCGCGGTGCGCCGGCCGTCGCTCGCATAGCGGTCCGCGCACATGAGGTCGAAGGCGTGGACCGCGGCCTCCTGGTTCGAATAGCGGCCGGCTTCCCAGCTCCGCGAGCGCGTGCCCTGCTGCTGGAGCTCGACCACGTGGTAGTCCTGCCGGTTCGTGAGATCCCAGAACTCCACGGCGCCGGAGACATCGGCCGAACCCACCGAGTCGACGTCGACGTAGAGGTCGCAGACCACCTTCGAGCGGCCCGGTCCGTCGGGCCAGGCCTGGTGGGTGAGCACGTAGTCCGGGTGCACCGAGACGATCAGGTTCGGCCAGAGGATGTAGTAGTAGATCCGGCCAGCTTCCGTCTCGTCACGGGCATACAGGAGCGGCCGACCGTGTCGCTGGCCGTCCATCGACATCGTTTCGCAGCCGTTCGCGAACACCATCCAGCCGCCCTTCCACGGGCCGCTCGGGAAGAAATCCTCGCCCAGGTCGTACGGGGTGAGCTTGTTGAGAAGCGGGTGGACCCCCGGGCAGTGGTAGCACTCGGAGTAGTTCTCGGCCACGATCTTCCAGTTCGCCGCGACGTCGTACTCCAGCCGGGCCGCGCGCCGGAGCCTGCCGAAGTCCCGCTCGAAGCTCGCGTGGTGCCCGAACCAGTCGTCCAGGTAGGCCTCCAGCCCGGGCGTCGCGTCGTCGAAGCAGAGGAAGACCCAGCCGCCCCAGACCTCCGCCCGGATCGGGGTGAGCCCGGAGGTCGCCAGGCTGAAGTCCTCGAGGTCCTCCGTGTGCCTGGCCCGGATGAGCCGCCCGTCCAGGTCGTAGATCCAGGCGTGGTATGGGCACTGGAAACGGACCGCCGTCCCGCATTCACGCTCCTCTACCGCCGTGCCGCGATGGCGGCACACGTTGTAGAAGGCGCGAACGATCTCGTCACCGCCGCGGACCAGCAGGACGCTCTCGCCGAAGTAGTCGCGCAGGACGAAGCTTCCCGGATCCGGGATCTCTTCCGCCCGCGCCACCGCGACCCAGTCCCGGAAGAACCACTCCTCGCGCTCGAACTCCAGGAACGCGTCGTCGTGGTAGGCCCGGCCGGGAAGCAGCCGGGCGCCGCGGAACGGCCGGCGGATCGAGGCAAGCTCCTCCGCCGTCAACGGCGAGGGGCGACGCGGCGTCCGGGCGGCGGTCATGCGGCTGCGGTGACGGTCATGCGGGCGAGCTCCTCCGGCAGGAGCCCGGATCGTAGCCGATGACGGCCACCGGGGGTGGCCAGCCGATTCCCCCGACCCCGAACCAGCGCTCAGTCGAGCGTGACGGCCTCGTGCCAGAGCGGGACGTGGACGTCGAGGCCCAGCGCCGCGACCTTCGGCGCGAGCTCCGCCTGGGGGCCCGGGTCGCCATGGACCAGGAAGACGCGCCGCGGGAAGCCGCGGTCGCCCGGGTGCTTGCCCTGCGTGAACCCGGCCAGCCAGGCAAGGAGTCCCGGCTCGTCCGCGTGCGCGGAGAAGCCGCTGATGGAGGCGATCCGACAGCGCACGGCGCGAACCTGGCCGTCCAGGCGGACCGTCTTGGCGCCCTCCTGGATGTGACGGCCCAGCGTCCCCTCGCCCTGGTAGCCCACGAAGAGGATCGTGGCGGCCGGGTCGTCGATGAGGTTGCGCAGGTGATTCACCACGCGCCCGCCAGTCAGCATCCCGTTGGAGGCCACGATCATGTACGGCCGGTGCGCCTTCGCGATCGCCTGGGACTGCGCCATGTCCGCCACGATCACCTGGTTCGGGTAGTCCAGGGGTGTGTCGCCGGACTCGAAGAGTGCTCGCGTCTCGGCGTCGTAGTAGTCGGTGTGGCGACGGTAGATGTCGCTCGCCTTCGCGGCCATCGGCGAGTCCAGGTAGAGCGGCAGGGCCGGGATCTCGCCCGCCGACACGAGCCGGTCCAGCTCCCAGACCAGCTCCTGGGTTCGTCCGATCGCGAACGACGGGACCAGCAGGACCCCCCGATGCTCGGCGACGAGACGGACCGTCTCCGCCAGGATGCGGTGCGCCTCCGCCGACGGTTCGTGCTCCCGGCCGCCGTACGTGGACTCGCACAGGACGTAGTCCGCGTCGCTTAGCGGGGTCGGGTCGGCGATGATCGGTGCACCGGTACGACCCAGGTCCCCGGAGAACACCAGGATCCGCTCCGGGCCCCCTGGACGGTCCGCCACGCGGAGCCGGATGATGGCGGACCCCAGGATGTGGCCGGCGTCGAGATACGTGGCGTGGATTCCCGGGGCGACCTCCTCCTCGACGCCGTAGCGGATCGGCTGAAAGCGCCGCAGGCTCTCCACGGCATCACGCTCCGTGTAGAGGGGCGCGTCGAGGTCGGGCTTCAGCTCGTGCCCAGCGGCCCGAAGGGCGGCCTCGTGGTCCGGCCGCCCGGGTCCATCGACCGGCTCGATCGTCGTCGCGACGTGGGCGCCTTCTGCGTACGCAGCCTCGCGCGCGTCGCGGATCGTCCCGGGGAGGGGCGACGTCGGCGGCACGGCCGGCACGGGCGGCACGGGCGGCAGGTCGGGCGCGTTGCGCGCGGGGGCCGGCGCGTCGCGCGCGGGGGCCGGGCCCGAGGTCGGCGCGTCGTCGACAATCTCGCGGCTCCGCGCCGCGAAGGCCGCCGCCGCGGGGGTCGGCGCCGCGCCTTCCTCCCCTGCCTCGGCGAGCTCGATCGCGGCCTCCAGGGCGGCCCGGTCCCGGGCGTCCTCGGCCTCGGCGCGATCCGGGTGGCGCCGCTCCCAGCGGTTCTCGCGCTTGCTGAACTCCTCCTGCAGCCGGCCGGAGTCGAGGAGCACCAGGCGCGCCAGCTCGATCGTGCCGGCGGTCGCGCGAATGGGTCCGTGGAATCCTTCCCTGACCACGTGCGGGATCAGGCCGCAGTGGTCGAGGTGCGCGTGGGTGAGCAGGATCGCGTCGAGCGTGGCGGGGTCGTAGGCCAGCGGGATCCGGTTCCGGACCGATTCGTTCGGGCCCCCCTGGAACATCCCGCAGTCCACGAGGATGCGTGCCTGGCCGGTCTCGAGAAGGAACTGGCTGCCGGTGACGGTTGTCGCGGCGCCCAGGAAGTGGAGGTCCATGCCGCGCATGGTGCCACTGTCGCGCGGCGACGGCAGGGGCGTCCGGGCACCGTGCCTCGCCGCTGTCGCCCGGGCGCAGTCCCCCGAACGAGTCGACTTCGCGCCGCCCGTCCCGGCCCAAGCCCAGCTCGCTCGGCTGCGCCAGGGCACTCACGCCCGACCGACCTTGTGCAGCTCGTGCAGCAGGTCGGCGTAGCTCCGATGGCGGGGTCGAAGCGCGCCCAGGTCCTGCAGCGGCGCCCAGGCCGGCGCGCGAGGCCGCTCCAGGGGGTCGAGAACGATCACGATCGATGTCGTCGCCGGGGCTTCCGGTCGCCCGCCGTCCCACCACCTGGCGAAGGGTCCCGGAACATCCGGCCCGAGGCTCCGGAGCGTGGCCTCTCGAAGGCGGAGGACACGCAGGCAGTCAGCCGTCCAGGCGATGGTCAGCACATGCGTCACCGCTCGGAAGCCCCCGCGGATCGCGTACCGGTCGGCCAGCGCCCTCGCCAGGTACTGGCGCTTCACGTTCCATGCGCCGGCCAGCTCGCCGACATTCACGATTGCGGTCTTCACTTCGTGGTGGAGGAGATCCGGGCCAGCAGTGTCGACGGCCGTCACGTCCGCGCGTCCGGCAAACTGGAAGTGCTGGAAGGGCTCGTCAGCTCCGACGAGGCGTCCCTGGGTTTCGTAGCGTGCCACGAGCCCTTCGACGATCGCTGCGTGGACGGGGTCCTCGGCGCGCCCGGGGCGCGCCTTCTCATGGGGATCCTGGAGGGAGGCCTCGAGCCGCATCCCGAGGGCGGTGCCGAACCTCGCATACGTCTCGATCGTGGTGGGGTCCCCGCGCTCGACGAGGTACACGAGGGCCCGCGAGAGTCCCGTCTCACGGGCGAGTCGCTCGGTCGTCCAGCGGCGCCTCAGGCGCGCGGCCCGGACCTGGGCGCCGAGTGTCGAACAGATGGCCGTCCGGCGCGCCTGCGCCGACGGAGCCGCTGGCTGGACCGTTCGAAACGGGGACATTGCATGTGAAGTCAACACTCCTGCCCTCACCTGGCGCGTATCGCGGCTCCCGGCAGGCCGGCGACGCGGCCCAGCGAGCGAGGCCGCGGCCCCGCGGCGCGGAGCCCGGGGGCCAAGGGCCACGACGACGCCGGCGCGCGACCAGGATCGGCGGCCACGACCGGCCCTGGGGGGCGCGACCGGGATCGGAGGCCACGACCGGCCCTGCCACGACCCAGGATCGGCGCAAACGCCATGCACGGCTGACGCGTCGTGGCCGGGCTTCGACCCGGGCCCTGACCGCGGCTGACGCGCCACGAACGGCCTTCCGCCGGATCCCGGACCGCGGCTGACGAGCCGTGGCCGGGCTTCGACCAGGCGCGGGACCGCGGACGAGGGGCCACGACCGGGTCGAGGGAGCCGGCGAGGGCATGTGCGGTCGCAGGTGTTGACTTCACGTGCGATTCCGCGGACGAGCGGCGCCGCACGGGCGCCCGACAGCCGGTCCCGGCCCGCGCGAGGAGCCAGCCCCCGCGCGCGACCCGCCTGGGCTCCGGGGCCGCCACTCCCCGCCCCGGCCCGCGCGAGGAGGCCCCCCGCGCGCGACCCGCCTGGGCTCCCGTCCCGGGCCGCCCGACCCCGCCCTCCGGCGCTGCCGGCTCGGCGAGATCTACCCGAACGGGAACCGGACGAGCGCGTCGACCGCGACTGCGAGGAAGAGCAGCGTCAGGTAGCTGATCGAGAACTTGTAGAGCCGGATCGCCCCGGCAGTGGTGCCCTCGAGCGTGCCCTCCCTGGCGAGATTGCCGGCCTTCCAGAGGAAGATGGCACCCAGGACCAGCGCCGTGACCAGGTAGATCAGGCCCATCTGCGCCACGGCGAAGAAGACGAGGCTCACGGCAACCAGCAGGATCGTGTAGAGGAAGATCTGGCGCGTGGTCTCGGCCGTGCCCCGGACCACGGGCAGCATCGGCACGCCCGCCGCCGCGTAGTCCTTCGCGATCCGCAGGCTGAGTGCCCAGAAGTGGGGCGGGGTCCAGTAGAAGACGAGCGCGAACAACATGATCGCGGGGAGCTCCACGTGCCCCGTCACGGCCGCCCAGCCGATGACCGGCGGGAGCGCGCCGGCGGCCCCGCCGATGACGATGTTCTGGGTGGTGGTGCGCTTGAGGAGCATCGTGTAGACGAAGACGTAGAAGCCGATGGCGAGCAGGGTCAGGAATGCCGCGACTAGGTTGACGAACACGGCCAGCAGGCCGACCGAGACGATCCCCAGCGCGATCCCGAAGACCAGCGCCTGCTCCGGCTCGACCGAGTGCGCCGGCAGCGGCCGGCGCCGGGTCCGGGTCATCAGCAGGTCGATGTCGCGGTCCAGGTACTGGTTGATCGCGTTCGCGGCGCCGGCGGCGAGCGTGCCGCCGATGAGGGTCCAGAAGACGACGATCCCCCAGTTCTCCCAGTTCACGCCGGGCAGGTCCCGCGTCGCCAGGACCATCGCCGGGATCGTCGTGACGAGCAGGAGCTCGATGATGCGGGGCTTCGTGAGCGCAATGTAGGCGCGGATCGTGGCGGAACGGGGCCGCCCTGCTATCGGGGCGGCCGGCGCCGCCTCGACCAGCGGGACCGGCAGCACCATCGCCTGCAACGGATCGAGCATGAAACGCTCGACGGGCGCATCGCTGGCCACGGGGTTCGCGCCGGACGGACCGGCGGCGGACGGCACTTCGGGGTTTGCGCCGGACGGACCAGCGGCGGACGGCACTTCGGGGTTTGCGCCGGACGGACCAGGGGCGGACGGCACATCAGCGAGCGCTCCGACCGCACCAGCGACCGACGGCACCGCGGCCTGCCGCGCGGACGCATTGGCGGTCGCGCCCGCCCCGCTCGACGGCAGCCGATCGCCGGCAACGCCGCCGCTCGCCGTCCCGTGCCCCGCGCCGAGGACCCCGCCCGGCACCCGCACGCGGGCGCCGTAGTAGCTCACGAAGACGGCCGCCACCGCAGCGGCCCAGATGAAGGCCGCCAGCGCAACGTGCACGACCTGCGTCCACGGCGCCAGCTGCGTCCAGATCTGGAACGCGCCCACCACCGCCTGCAGCGGATAGAGCAGCGCCGCGATGGTGACGAGGCGGAACAGGACCCGGTTCGGGCGTTGCCCACGCCAGGCGACCAGCCAGGTGGCCGCCAGCAGGACGCCGACGATCACCGCGACATACCGGTGGAGCGCGTTCGTGACGGCCAGCAGCTGCGCCCCGGACGGCATGGCACCGAACGGCGGGATGATCACGCCGCCCATCAGCGGCCAGTCCGGGAAGACGAGCGCGGCGTCGCGCGCCGTGACATTGCTGCCGAAGAGCAGGACCGCGTAGGCCGCCACGGCCGTGAACGCGGCCAGCAACGTGAAGCGCTGGCTGGAGCCGCGGCGGGGCATCCGCGCCGGATAGCCGGCCCGGACGAACAGGAATGCCAGGAGGCCGACGACGACGAGCGCCGTGGCGAGGTGGGCGGTGACCGACGGTCCCGAGTTGCCGAGGCGAACCGTCTCCTCCCCCAGCCACGCCTGGAACCCGACGAGCGCCACCGACCCGATCGACGCGAGCACCAGGGTCGGGCGGTCACGGTGGTCGAGCACCGCGAGCACCGCGATGCCCAGGACGAGAAGGCCGATCACGGCCGCGATCAGGCGGTGGATCCACTCGGCCCACGCCTGGAAGTCGCCCAGCGCGGGCACGACCTGGCCGTGACAGAAGGGCCAGTCCGGGCAGCCCATGCCGCTGTCGGTCGCGCGGACCACGACCCCGACGATGACGAGCCCGAGCGTGGCCGCCAGGGTCAGTCCGACGAGCTTCTGGTACCGGGTCACCAAACCTCCGCCGGGCATCCTCCCGCCGATCGCTGGCCGCGAGGGCGCGCCCGGACGCCGGCGGATTGTAGCGTGACTCGTGCCGGGCGGCTCTCGCCGGCATCCGCGGCCGGGGCGGCGTCATTCGGCGCGGAAGCGTAGGCTCCCCCGGTGCGCAAGACCCTCCGGCTGGTGATCGCAGGCGTGCTCCTGACCGGGCTCCTGGCGGCCTGCGCGGGGAGCATCGCCACGAGCCCGGTGCCGCAGTCGGCGGACGCACCGGTCGTCGCGGTCGCGTCTCCGGCCCCGTCCGGCGATGCGACCTGCAACACGGACACGCTGCCCGGCTGGCCGGCGGCCGGGCAGATCTCAACGAGCGGCATCATCCCGGTCCTGGCCAGCTCCCAGAAGGTGGTCGGGAAGAGCCGCCTGGTCTTCTCGCTGATCGACCAGTCCAACCAGCCGGTGGCATCCCCCGACATCCACCTGCAGATGGCGTTCTATGACCTGTGCGCAAGCCCGACGGTGCCCACGGAGACGCTGACGCCGACCTTCGCCTGGGGGATCGTCGGGCAGCGCGGCTTCTACATCGTGACGCCCGACCTGACGGAGGCCGGCACCTGGGGCGTGGCGGTGACCGCGACGGACGCGTCGGGCAAGCAGGCCACCGCCCGGCTCCAGTTCTCGGTCTCCGCGACCGGGACGACGCCGCCGATCGGGGCCCTCGCGCCGTCGGTCAGGACGCCGATCCTCTCCGACGTCGGCGGAGACGTGAGGAAGATCAGCTCCGATCCGAACCCGGATCCGTCGCTCTACGTCCAGTCGGTCGACCAGGCGCTGGCTGCGCACGAGCCCTTCGTGCTGGCGTTCGCGACCCCGGCGTTCTGCACCAGCGCCGAGTGTGGACCGACGCTCGACATGGTCAAGGCCACGGTGAAGGCCTACCCCATCCTCGCCATCAATGTCGAGCCGTACGAGCTCACCTGGACCAACGGCCGCCTCCAGCCCGTGCTGCAGAACGGCGCGTTCGTGCCGGTGCCGGCGACCGACGCCTACGGCATCCCGAGCGAGCCGTGGATCTTCGTGATCGGCGCCTCGGGGCGCGTGGTCGCCTCGTACGAGGCCGTGGCGGCGCCCGGGGAGCTGGCCGCCGCGATCACAGCGGCCAAGGCGGGCTGACCCGGCGCGTTCGCGGCGGGCGACACGCGGTCGCGGCGGGCGAGATTCGGGCCGATCGCGGGCAGAATGGCGGCGGTGGGCTGGCAGGCCGGGCGCGCGCCCCGTACACTCCCCCGCAAGGAGGAACCCATGGGCGACAAGACACCGAAGCGACCCCCGAAGCCGAAGAAGCCGAAGACGCCGACGGCCGCAACCCGCTAGCTCCCGCGCTCCGCCAGAATCCGCTCGCTCCCGTTCTCCGCCAGGTCCGGCGCCGCCGGTCCGCCGGCTTCATGACCGGCCCCGCGGACCGATCGGTCGGGCGCGCTCAGGCCCCCGCGGTGCCCGTGCTCCCCGGCGCCTCGAGCGGCACGCCCGCCGCGCAACCCGGGCAGGTCCCCGGACCGGGCTCGAACGTCGGGATCTCCAGCTGCCACAGGCCCTGGACCGGGTAGCGCCGCCCCGTGGTCGGCGAGACGAGGACGGCGGTGCCACCCGAGCGATCGGCCAGCACGAAGCAGGCCACGATCTCTCCTCCGGCGGCCTCCACCGGGGGCAGCATCGCCAGCAGCGAGCCGCCCGTCGTGAGGATGTCGTCCACCAGGAGGACCCGCTCGCCCGGCGCGATCCGGAAGCCGCGCCGGAACTCGCGGCGGGTCGTCCCGTCCGCTGCCCTGACCTCCTCCGCGAAGATCCCCCGAACCCCCAGCTGGCGCGCCGTCTCGAAGGCGAGCACGATGCCGCCGGTGGTGGGGCCGGCCACGACGTCCGCCATCGGCCGGCCGTCCGCGCCGCGCGCGGCGCCCGCCCACAGCGAGCAGAGCTCGCTCGTGACGGCCGGGTCCTGGAGGACGAGGAACTTCTCCAGGTAGCGCTCGCTGTGCCGTCCGGACTTGAGGAGGAAGTGGCCCTCCCGGAGCGCCCCGGCTCGCCGGAAGAGGGATTCGGTGCGCGCGCCGATCGCGGCGCGCGCCGCAGCATCGAGGGCCGGGCGGATCGTGGTCATGCAGCGATTCTCGCGCATCGGCCGCTGCCGTGCGGGCCGCCGGGTCG
>CAZKXK010000004.1:0-14033 GCA_964556585.1 uncultured Anaerolineaceae bacterium | reverse complement strand
GTGGTCATGCAGCGATTCTCGCGCATCGGCCGCTGCCGTGCGGGCCGCCGGGTCGTCCGGTCGCCGCGAGACGCTCAGGGCCGGTACTCGACGCCCCGCGAGGAGGCGGCGTTCGGCCGCCCGGGAAGCGCCGTCCCGATCAGCGGCCGGTACGAGGCGAGGCCCCGGCGCCCGCATTCCGCCGCCAGCTCGTCGACCAGCCGCACGGGCAGGGTCGGGTCGGCGAAAATCGCCGTCCCCACCTGGACCGCGACCGCTCCGGCCGCCAGGAAATCGAGCACGTCGTCGAGCCCCGTCACGCCGCCGATCGCGATGATCGGGATGCCCACCACCTGGGCGACCTCGTAGACGATCCGGAGCGCGACGGGCTTGATCGCCGGGCCGGAGAGGCCGCCGTACGTGTTGCCCAGGAACGGGCCGGACCGGTCGCGACGGAGCGCCATCCCGGAGAGCGTGTTGATCGCCGAGAGCGCATCCGCGCCCGCGTCCGCGATCGCCACGGCGATCGGCCGGATGTCGGCGACGTTGGGCGAGAGCTTGACGATGAGCGGCAGCTCCGTGGCGCGCCGGACGGCGCGTGTCACGGCAGCCGCGGCGTCCTGGTCGATCGCGAACTGGAGCCCGCCCTTCCCGACGTTCGGGCAGCTGATGTTCAGCTCCACCCCGGCGATCCCGGGCACGAGATCCAGCTTCCGGACGACCTGGACGTAGTCCTCGATCGACTCCCCGGCGACGTTGACGATCACCGGAACCTGCCAGCCAGCCCACTGGGCCGCGTAGCGCTCCAGGACCGCGTCGACGCCGGGATTCTGCAGGCCGATGGAGTTGAGCATCCCGGCCGGCGTCTCCGTGACCCGCGGCGGGCGGTTTCCCTGCCGGGGCCGCAACGTGGTCCCCTTGCAGCAGATCGCGCCGAGTCGCTCGATGTCGACCACGTCCGCGTACTCGACCCCGTAGCCGAACGTGCCGGAGGCGACCAGCAGCGGGTTGCGCAGGTGGAGGCCACGCCCCAGGTCCACCGAGAGGTCCGCCGCCGGCCCGGCGGAAGCCACCGCCGGCGCAGGAACGGCGACCGGCGCCGAGACGTGCCGGGCCCCGGGCCTGGGCTCGACGATCGCGCTCCGGATCGTGCGCACCGTGGGCGTCCGGCGCGTGCTCGGGGCCGGACTGCCCGCCGGACCCCATCCGGATGGCGCGGCCCTGCCCTGCGTCACGACTCGCTTCTTCGCCCTCATCGCGCGTGGGTCCCCGGTCCGGCCGTCGCGTCCCAGTCGATCTCGTCGTAGGCGAACACGGGTCCCTCGCGGCACACGCGTTGCGGCCCGTCCACGCCCCAGATCACGCAGCCGAGGCAGGCGCCCACCGCACACCCCATGTTCTGCTCCATCGCGACCTGGAGGAACGACCGCCGGCGAGCCGCCGGCGAGCCGGGCGGGACCGGCCTGCCGCCCCCCTTCTTGCGTCCGAGCGTAGCGACGCCGAGCCGGCCCTTGCGGCCCGCCACCAGGCCGGCCAGGGTCCGGAGCATCGGCAGCGGCCCGCAGGCAAAGGCCTGGTCCGCCCAGGCCTCGTACTCGAGCACGAGATCCGTGACAACGCCCTTGTGACCCACCGACCCGTCGTCCGTCGCGACCAGGTATTCGACCTCGTCGGGGAGGAGCGACGACGGGTAGACCTCGGACGCGTCGCGGCATCCGTAGAGGAGCACGACCTGCCGGCCATCCCGCAGCGCCTCGTCAACGAGCAGGCGGACGTCCGCGATGCCCAGCCCGCCGGCCACGAGCAGGAGGTGGCGGCTCCGCGGGTCCACCTGGAACCCCTGCCCCAGCGGGCCCAGCATGTCGATCCGCTCGCCCGGCCGCAGGCGAGTCAGCCACGCCGTCCCGCGGCCGACCTCGCGGAAGTGGATCGAGATCGCTCCGGTGGCCGGGTCCGCGGTGTTGATGGTGAACGGACGGCGCAGGACGAGGCCCGACCAGTCACCCCGGACGTGGACGAACTGCCCGGCCCGGGCACTGGCCGCCAGCGTCGGCGCGTGATATTGCTGGAGCCACTGGCCGGGCAGGATCTGCCGGCTCTCCTGGAGCTCCGCGTCGACGAGCTGCATGCGGCCGGGTCGCTGGAGGCGGCGCGTGGCCGGCCGGGCGCCGTCGGCGGACGTTGCGCGGTTCGCGGCTAGCGTCCCGCCCCCGGGCCGCTCGTGGCCGCGTCCCCGTCCACCTCGTCGTCCCCGTCGTCCCCTTCGTCGCCGTCATCCTCGTCGGACTCGTCGAGCTCGGGCGCGACGGCGGGATAGGCCTCGGCGATCGCGTCGGCGATGTCGCCGAAGACGTCGGTCGGATCGTAGAACTCGACGAGCTCCTCGGGCGTCGTGAGCTTGCGCCACTCGCCCTCGTCACCCTCCGGCTCGACCTCGGCGCGGATGTGGCCGGAGCGCGCCAGGGTGAGCCGCTCGTCGTCGTCGTCGATCACGATCAAGTCGCCCAGCTGCTCGGCCAGGCCGCCTGCCGCCTGCTGGAACTGCTCGATCAGGTGCGCCTCGGACAGCTGGCTCCGCTCCTGGAACGTGAGCGAGAGGTCGTAGAGCTTGTGCGCGGCGGATGTCTCGTCGTCGGCGTCGAGCGGTTGGCCGGCCGCCCAGTCGTCGGCGGCCCCGGCGTACGCCGCGTCGGCCTCGGGCGAGACCGACTGCTCGGGCCCGATCCCGGCGACGTTGAGGAGGTCATCGGCGGCGGTCGGCTCCGGCTCGAGCCCGGCGGCCTCCCGCGACGCTTCGGCGAAGGCCGCGTAGATGTCGGCCGGGTTGTAGAGCTCCACGAGCTCTGCGCCGCTCTCGATGACCTCGGTCTCGCTGACCCACTCGCCGGTCGCCTCGTCCTGGAACCGCGTCCGGCTGCGGAACGTGAGGTCGGGCGCGACCGAGAGGTAGTCGGGGTCGTCATCGATCAGCGTCATCCCGCCGATCTCCGCGATCCGGGCCGCGTTGGCGTCCAGGAAGCGCTGGAGCTGTTCGGCGGCCCGGACGAGGAAATCGGAGCGCTCGAGGGCGGCGTCGCGGGCGAGCTCGCCGAGCAGATCGGTGCGGTTCGCGTCCATTGCTGGCGCCTCCTTGTCGTTCGATTCCCGGACGCCGTCGAGGCCCGGTGCTAGGGGTGGTACTCCAGGTCGGTGCCCATCCGCTCGCGGAGGAACATCGAGTGATGGCGCTCGAAGATCCACTCGCCGGCCCGGTGTCCGAGCGCGCGAGCGCCCTCATCGACCTCGAGCTTGTCGAGCGTGGCGTAGTCGGGCAGGTCCATCAGGATCACGTTGTCGAAATCCCAGCCGTGGGCCACGTTGTACCAGCCCAGGAACCGGATGCCGAACTTCTCTTCGTACTCCCGCACCTGGCGCGGGAAGATCGTACGCATGAAGAACTTGAAGAACGGGTCGCGCCCGCGCCGGACCGAGAAGTAGGTCGCCAGCACCGGCACGGAAGTCAGCCCTCCTTGATCTGCCGGCTCGTCCGGCGCTCGGGGTCTTGCCCCTGGGTCGTTCGCCGCTCGCGGCGACGCCTATTCTCGCACGACCTCCGACCCGGGCTCGACCGCCGGCGCGTCCGGGTCGGTCCCGTCGGGCCGCAGCGCGGCCGCCGGTTCCGGTGGGAGGTGCGACCCGGGCGTGACGGCCCGGTCGTCGGGCGTCCGCGTGTCTTCGGCGCCCGGAGCAGGCGGCAGGGCATCCTCCATCTCGCCCACCGTGGGCGTGGCGCTCGCGAGCGGCCTGCGTCGACCGACCTCGCGGCGATCGGCCGCCACCAGGCGCAACAGGAAGATCATCGTCTGGCCCACGAACAGCAGCAGGCCCAGGACGATGAACAGGAGCGCCGCGAGCACCTCGAATGGCCAGTTCAGGTTGACGCCGACCGGGATCAACACGAGGAAGATGGCGAGGACCGCGGCCTGGAACCAGAAACAGCCCAGGCCCGGTCCCCGGGCGGCGTCGAGCTCCGCGCCCTTGTAGGCGGGGCGGCGGGCGGCCACATCGGCGGAGCTGCGACGAGCGCCGCGCGAAGCGGCATCCGCGGGCGGTGGGAGCAGCTCGGGTTCCGAGGCGGACGTGGGCGTCGGGTCGTCGATCACGAGTCGGGTATCCTCGGCGGCTGTCCGGGCCTGGCGGCTGGGTCGGCCAGACAATACGCCCCGGCGATCGTCAGCGTCCGAAGATCCGACGCCCCCGTCGCGGCTGGTCGGTCTCGCCCGTGGTCGGCTCGTCACGCAGGCCGTGCCGGCGAAGGATGGCATCGATCTCGGCGGCGTGGGAACGCGCCTCGGCTCGGGGCTCCAGCCACTGGAGATAGCCAAGGTCCTGGCGCGCGATCTCGCCGAGCGACCAGCCGTAGTACACGCCGAAGTCGAGCACGCTGCCGGACGGATGGCCGGGCGGCGGGCCGGCGGCGCCCGTCCAGGGCGGGGCGGAAACCGGCGGAGCCGATCGCGTGTCGGTTGGCGAATCGGGCCCAGGTCTGCCGGTCGAACCCGCCCCGGTCGTGGAGCCGGCACGCTGCGCCTGCTCGGATTCCCTTCGCGCCCGGTGATACGCGGCGCGACGTTCGGCGGTCCCGATGGCTTCCCAGGCCGCGTTCAGCTCGCGCATGCGAGCCTCGCCGTCGGGTCCCGCGATGTCGGGGTGGAAGCGCTGGGCCAGCGCCCGATAGGCGGCGCGCAGCACCGTGTCGTCCGCGGTCGGCGCCACCTGCAGCACCTCGTACGGGTCGCGGGCCTCGCTCACGGGACCGGTGTCCCCCTCTCCTCTGCCGGCGCACGACGCAGCGTCCGGCACGCCCAGTATGCCGCACGGCCAGCCCCCGCAGCACGGGTACGTCGGACGCGCCGCGCCCCCACCCGCCGCGCACGTGGCTTTCTCGGCTACGATTCCCGGCGATGCACGAGGAACCCGTCGATCCCCTCGCCCGCTTTCGCTGGCACCCGGAACCGGAGCTGCTGGGGATCGGCGACGAGGCCGCCAGCCGCGCGGCGCTCGAACGCCTTGGCGCCGCCGCGTGGCAGACGAGCATGGACTACCTCTACCGCGAGGGCGTCCGGCGCGGGACGAGCCCCGCGTCGTACGCGGAGCTTCGGGCCGGGTACTTCGGCCCGACAGGCAAGCCCGGCGCGGCGCCGGCCGGGCCGACGATGTCAGGGGCGATCCTCGCCGAGTTCACGGCCAGGCTGGCGCCGTACCAGCTCAACCCGTACCACCCGGGCGTCCTCTCCTACTTCACGCCGCCGCCCCTCGCGCTCTCGATCGTCGGCGAGCTGCTTGCCCAGTGGGTCAACCAGGGGATCGACGTCTACCAGGCGGGGCCCGTCGGCGCCTTCGTGGAGGAGGAGGTCGACCGCTGGCTGTGCGACCTGGTCGGGTATGACGGGGCGAGCTGGGGCGTGCTGACGTCCGGTGGCACGATGGCGAACCTCATGGCGCTCACGGTGGTCCGCGACGTGCACCTCGCGCGCCTCGTGGCCGCCGCCGCAGCCGGCCTGCCGCCGACGGCCGCGCTGGATCCGGCGCGCCTTGCCACGGGCGGCGTACCCGCCTTCCCGGCCGTGCCGCGCGGGGCCGGGCTGGAGGGCGTCCGGGTCTACGCCAGCGACCAGGCCCACTTTTCGATCGCGAAGGCGCTCGACATCCTCGGCTTTCCGGCGGCGTCCCTCCACGTGGTGCCATCCGACGCGCGCTTCCGTCTCCGCGGCCAGGCGGTCGCCGCGGCGGTCGCGGACGATACCGCGGCAGGCCTGCGTCCGCTGGCCATCGCGGCCGTCGCCGGGAGCACGAACACCGGCGCGGTGGACGCGACGGGCGAGCTGGCTGACGTGGCGGCGGCCCACGGGCTGTGGCTCCACGTGGACGCGGCCTACGGCGGGGCCGCGCTCCTCTCCTCGCGCGATGCGGGTCGCGTGCCGGACCTCGCCCGGGCCGACTCGATCACGATCGACCCCCACAAGTGGTTCTTCCAGGCCTATGACATCGGCGGCCTCCTGGTGCGCCGACAGGACGACCTCAGGCAGACGTTCCATCGCACGCCGGAGTACTACCGCCACGGCAATCCGGGCGAGGACCCGGTCCACTGGCACCAGTACAGCTTCGAGGGGACGCGGCGCTTCCGCGCGCTCAAGCTGTGGGCCAGCTGGAAGCACCTCGGGACGGCCGGCCTCGGACGGCTGGTGGAGATGAACGACGATCTCGCCGCGCACCTAGCCGCCCGGATCGCGGCGAGCGACGACCTGGAGGCGATCCCGGACGGCCCTCCGGACCTGTCCGTCGTCTGCTTCCGGCACGTCCCGGGCGGGCGAGTCCGCGCCGCCGCGCTCGAGGCAGCCGACCCGACCTCGCTCGACCGCTACACGGACCTGCTCTGCGAGGCGCTGGTCCGCTCCGGCGAGGGCTGGCTTTCGACCACGATCCTGCGCGGCCGGACGTACCTGCGGGCCGGGATCGTCAACTACCTGAGCACGCCGGCGGCCGTGGACACGATTCTCGCCTCGCTCCGGCGCCTGGCACCCGCCGCCGCCGAGGCGGCCCGCCTGCCCGGGGCCTGAGCGCGTCCCGGCCCGATCAGTCCCGGGGCCGCAGCGGCCGCGGTACGGTCAGGCGCGTTCGGACGGGTCCTGGTACGCGAGGCGGCCCTGGGCCAGCGTGACCAGCACCCGACCCTGGAGCTCACGGCCGAGCAGCGGCGTGTTCTTGCCCCGCGAGGCGAGCGCCTCCGGTGTCACGCTCCAGCGGTCGCCGGCGTCCACGACCACGAGGTCGGCGGGCGCGCCTTCCACCAGACCACGCGCCGGCCCGCGCCGGCCGGGCCGGGTCCCCATGACCGCCGCGGGTCCCACCGTCAGGGCGGCGACGGCCCGCGCCAGCGGCAGCCGCCCCGCGGCGACCGCGGAGAGCAGCACGCCGAACGCGGTCTCCAGGCCGCTGATCCCGTTGATGGCAAGCCCGAACTCCGCCTCCTTGTCCACGGCCGTGTGCGGTGCGTGGTCGGTCACGACCGCGTCCGCCGTACCGTCGGCGAGGGCGGCCAGGCAGGCGGCCGCGTCGGCCGCGCCCCGCAGCGGCGGGTTGACCCGGCAGGCCGTCGAATAGGGGTGAGCGACCAGCGCGCCGTCGGCCCACGGGTCGCGCGCGACGCCCGACTCGTCCAGGGCCTCCCAGGCCCAGCGCCGCGCACCGGCGACCCACTCGTCGGTGAAGCCCAGGTGATGGGGCGTCACGTCGCAGGTCACGGGCAGCCCTGCCGCCTTGGCCCGCCGCACGGCGGCCAGCGCCCCGGCGGTCGAGAGATGGGTGAGGTGCAGACGGGCACCCGGTGCGTCGGCGCGCACCGAGTCGAGGATGGCGATCGCGCGCTCGGCCGCGGCGATCTCGGCCGCCGGCGGCCACCCCTTGAGGCCGAGAATCGTCGCGACGAGGCCCTCGCTCGCTTCGGCGCCCGACGTGAGCGTGGCGTCCTCGACGTGCTCGACGATCGGGAGCCCCAGCATGCCGGTGTAGAGCAGCGCGTTGCGCAGCAGGGTCGCGCTCTTGACCGGCGACCCGTCGTCGGAGAAGCCCACGACACCGGCGTCGGCGAGCTCGCCGAGCGCCGCCAGCCGCTCCCCGGCGCGCCCCACCGTGACGGCGCCGTGGGTCAGCAGCTCCACCGGCGAGCCCGACGCGGCGGCGGCCCCGGCGACCCGGGCGAGCACGCTCGGCTCGTCCGCGGCCGGGGTGGTGTTCGGCATCGCGCAGACGGTGGTGAAGCCGCCGTGCGCAGCCGCCGCAAGCCCGCTCGCGACCGTCTCCGCGTCCTCGTTGCCGGGCTCGCGGAGATGGACGTGAAAGTCGAGCAGGCCGGGCAGCACGAGCACCCCGTCCGGCCCGATGCCGTCGGCGGCGGTGCCTTCCAGCCAGGTCACGGCTTCCAGGATGCCGTCGCGGACGACGATCTCGCCCGGGCCTTCGCGCCGGCTGACCGGGTCCACGAGCCAGGCGCGGCTGATCTCCAGGAGCGAAACGACCTCGCCCACGCGCAGCTCATGCATTGGTCACGGCCTCCGGGTGTCCGCCGGCGAGGAGATAGAGGAGGGCCATCCGAACCGCCACGCCGTTCGTCACCTGCTGGGTGATCACGCTTCGGTCGAGGATCGCCACGTCCGGCGCGATCTCGACGCCCTCGTTCATCGGGCCCGGGTGCATCACGAGGGCTTCCGGCTTGGCGCCGGCCAGGCGCTCGCGGGTCAGCCCGAACCGTGCCGAGTACTCGCGCAGCGAGGGCAGGAGCCCGGCGTCCATGCGCTCGCGCTGGAGGCGCAGGGCCATCACGACGTCCGCGTCGCGCAGCGCGGCGTCCACGTCCGAGGTCACGTGGAAGCCCGCGTGCCCCGGCGCGCCGCCGCCCGCCCAGCGGCCGGCCCACGCGTCGAAGCCCCGCAGCAGCGTGCTGGGAGCACAGAGCCAGAGATCCGCGCCGGCCGCGGTGAGCGACCAGACGTTGGAGCGCGCGACCCGCGAGTGCAGGACGTCGCCCAGGATCACGACCTTCTTCCCGCGAAGGTCGCCCAGGTGCGCCCGCATCGTGTAGAGGTCCAGCAGCGCCTGGCTCGGGTGGGCGTGCCAGCCGTCCCCCCCGTTGAGGATCGAGCCGGAGAAGACCTCCGCGGCGAGATATGGGGCACCCGAAGTGCCGTGACGCATCACGATCATGTCGGCGCCCAGCGCCTCCAGTGTCCGGATCGTGTCGACGAGCGACTCGCCCTTCGACACTGACGACGTGGACGCGGCGATGTTTACCACGTCCGCGGAGAGGTTCTTGGCGGCGACCTCGAAGCTCACGCGCGTCCGCGTCGAGGCCTCGTAGAAGAGGATCGTGACGTTCGTGCCCCGGAGCGCGGGGACCTTCGCGATCGGACGGGCCAGGACCTCCTTCATGGCGTCGGTCGTGCGCATGACCAGCTGGATCTCGTCGAAGGAGAGGGCGTCCACGTCCAGCAGGTGCTTCTGGCGCCAGCCGGCATCCGGCGGAGTCGCGATCGGGGTCGGGGTCGGGGAAGTGGTCGGGGAAGTGGTCGGGGTCGGGGAAGCGTTCACGGTGTTCGTCCTCAGGCCTTCGCGACGGGCAGGTCGACCCGCTCGATCCGGACCGCATCCTCGCCGTCGACCTCGAGCAGGGCGACCTTGACGACCTCGTCGCGGGAGGTCGGGACGTTCTTCCCGACATGGTCGGCCCGGATCGGGAGCTCCCGGTGGCCGCGATCGACGAGGACCGCGAGGCGGATCGCCCGCGGCCGGCCGAAGTCCACCAGGGCATCCATCGCCGCCCGGACGGTCCGCCCGGTGTAGAGGACGTCGTCGACGAGGACGACCGTGCGGTCGTTGAGATCGACCGGCAGCTGGGTACCCTTGACGACCGGCTGCTGCGCGATGAGGGAGAGATCATCACGGTAGAACGTGATGTCCAGCGCGCCGACCGGGAGGGCGACGCCCTCGTTCTCCTCCACGGCAACCGCGATGCGGCGGGCCAGGGGAACGCCGCGGCGCTGGATTCCGATGAGGACCAGCCCCTCGGTCCCCGCCTGCTTCTCGACCAGCTCGTGGGAGATGCGGATGATCGCCCGGCGGACTTCGTCCGCGGTCATGATCTGGCGCCCGTCCATCAGGCGCGCCCGCGACGTGACATTCGCGTCCTCCTTCCCGGCCTCTCCGGACCGATCCTTAAAGGGTCCCGCGAAGGATACTGCAGGCGCGCGCCGCGCGGGTGCCGCGCCGGACGCGCTCCGGACTCTGCCGAACCGCGGTTGCGTCGCCCGGGGGCCAGGGGGCGACGACGCCAGGAGGGCGTCGACGCTCAGCGGTCGTCGACGCTCAGCGGGCCACGACGAGATCGCCGGTTCCAGGGTCGGGGGCGCCGTGCACGCTGCCTGCCCCGTCGTCCGACCAGGCGTAGACGCTCAGGGTGCTCCCCTGCCCGTTCTGGCCCGACGGGCTGGCCCAGGCCAGCCGATCGCTGCCCAGGGACAACCCCGGGAGCGCCGCGATGTCGGCGAGCAGGGTGGCGCCGATGCTCCCGTCCGCGTTCACGGCGAACAGGCTCAGGCTCCCGACGGACGGGTCGGCCGGGTCCGCGATCCAGATTGCGAGGTGCCGGCCGGACGGATCCCAGCGCACGTCCCAGCTCGTGACGCCGGACAGCCCGGCCGACCCGGGAAGTGGCGTTGCCGCGACGTCGCCGGGGCCGAGGAGCGCCTGCCAGTCGGCTGCCACCAGCTGCCCGTTGGTGGGGACCCACGTGTTCGTCGCCGGATTCAGCGCCTGCTCGCCGGTCCAGAAGATGACCGTCCGGTTGGTCGGGTCCACGACCGGGCGCCAGATCGCGGGGCGCGTGATGGGCGTCTGCGTGCCCGTTGCCGGGTCGAGGAGGAACGACCCGACCGGAACGCTTGGCAGCGGTGACACGGTCGGGGAGGATGGCGCCGCGCTCGGCGGGGCGCTCGCGGTCGCGAGATCGCGCAGGTCGGACGGCAACGGCTCCGGCGTCCCGGGTGGCGCGATGAGCGCCGGCGGCGCGGACGAGCGTGCGGCTGACGTGGGCATCGGAGACCCGCTCGAGGAGGCACCGTCAGGCGTGGAGCCGGGGGCTGCGGATGCGCTCAGCGGGGACGGCGACGGAGCCGGGACGATCGTGACCGCGCGGGTCTCGAGCGTCGGGCTGCCGGCCGGGAGGACGGCGCTCCCCAGGATCTGGTCGCCGTCCCAGGCGGAGAAGACCGACGCATGGTCGGTCGTGAGGGGTCGCGCCCTGCGATCGCCGACGTGCCAGACGTAGATGTCGGGCCCTTGCAGGCCATCCAGCGGCCGTGCCGAGAAGGCGACCCACTGGCCGTCCGTCGAGTAGGCCGGAGGCGGGCCCACGAGCACGACACCCTCGACGATGGGCGTCGTGATGGCGGCCGACGGAGCCGGGCTCGCGGGCGGGATGCTCGCGATCATGCCAGCCGGTGTCGGCCCGCCGGACCCGGGTTCCGTGGCCGCGGCCCCGCCCGACGGGGCGGCAGTCGGGCCGGGCGTGGCCGATGCCGCGGACGGCGTTGCCTTGCCGGGCGCGGGCGTCGCGGACGCGGTTCGGGGTGTCCGGGTGGGGCGCGGGCTGGGGGAACCGGTCGGGACGGGAGTGGCTGCTGGAGGAGTAGCTTCCACCCCCGTCACCGCCGGCGTCGGGGAAAGTGCCCCGGGTGTTGGGATGGAGGACGAAGGAACAGGCGTCGGTGTGACGCTGGTGTCGAACGGCACGCTGAACGAGTACACCGCGTTGCTGCTCACCAGCACCGCGGACGGGCCGTTGTGCTGCAGCACGACGGCCGAAGGCTGCACCGTGAGCGCCACTAGCGGTCGCGCGTTGCCGTCCAGCGTCCCGCAGGCCGACGCGTCGATCCCGGGACACACCTGGCTGACGGTCGTGCTGCTGAGAACGTAGCTCCCGTCGGGCTGCTGCTGGACCCAGGCGACCGCCTGCGTGGCCACGACCATCGGCGTGGCCACCGGGGCGCTGCTGCCCCCAGGACCCGCGATGCTGGGGCCGTTGCCGAGCCTGAGCCCGGGCAGAGTCAGCGGGAGGAACACGATGGCGAGGGCGGCGACGAGCGCGATCACGGCGAGCGCGACCGACGGCGAACCGAGGATCGAACGACGGCCGGGGCGTGCCTCCTCCCGCACCATCCGCCGGACCTCGACGTCGAGCGCGCGCGACAGGCGGGCGCCCAGGTCGCGCGGTGGCACCGGAAGATCCGTCCGGAGCGTGCGCATCCGGGCGTGATCGGACGCGAAGCCGTCTGCCGCCCGGCGGCAGCCGGGGCACCCGTCGAGGTGCTCCCGCAGCCAGGCCGCCTCCTCCACCGAGAGGGGCGCGAGGAGCTGGTCGGAGGCGAGCCCGCGGGCCCGCGCGTGCACGTCGCTGAGGCGGTCGGGGTGTCGCATCGCGCGCTGGAGGCCGCTCACCGGTGCCCCTCCGGCCGGCTGCCACCGGTCGCGGGGCGTTCCAGTGGCCGTCCGGCCGCTTCCGCCGCGGCGGCCACGAGGCGCTCGTCGGCAAGGGCGCGGCGCAGGCTCTCGCGGGCGCGCGTCAGGAGCGCGCGCGCGGCGATGTGCGAGGTGCCCAGCGTGGCGGCCAGCTCCACCCCGCTCAGCTCGTGGACCTCGGCGAGCAGGAGCGCGGACCGCTGCCGCTCCGGGATCCGGGCGAGCGCTCGCTCGAGCTCGCCGGAGAGGCGCGTGTCCATCGCCAGCCGTTCGGCTGACGGCGCGGCGCCGCGCGACTCGCCCGTCCACGGGATGAAGCGGACGATCTTTCGGCGGCGGATCTCGTCGAGCGCCACGTGGTTGGCGATCTGGTAGAGCCAGGCGCGCGCCCTGGCCGGATCCTCCAGGCTGGCGTAGGCGCGGTAGGCCCGGATGAACGCGTCCTGGGCGAGGTCGGCCGCGAGCTCCGCGTCGCGGAGCATCCGGATCAGGTACGCGTAGATCTCGCCATGGTGTCGCGCGAAGAGGACCTCGATGAACGCGCGCGCCGCGATCGGATCGGCCGGCAGGGCCGCGTCGTCCTCGGCGGTCCGGTCGACCTCGACCGGGAGCGGCTCGTCGTGCCTGCCGACGGACGGCGGCTCCTCGCGGGACGGGCTCACCTGCCCCATCCCCCAGCGGCGCGTGACAGCGACGACCACCGATCCTCCGACCCGAAGACAGAATCGCGCGGGTCTCCCCCGCGCTCCGGAGCGAAGACGAGGAAGCCGGCGGCGATGTGACGCCGGAGATCGGGGTGGCGGTTTCCGGCGCACGCCCGGGCGCTCATCGCCGGGACCCCGTCCAGGCGTCCCGCTCGTCGTCCGCGCCCGGCGCGAGCCGGTGCAGGAGCTGGTCGACCGCCTCCTCGGGACTGACCGGGTTGACCGGCAGGCCGGTCCCCAGCTCCAGCCCCGCGATCTCGCGCAGGCGAGGATGGATCTCCCAGTGCCAGTGGTAGGTGGCCTCGACCTGGCCACCGAGCGGCGCGGTGTGGAGGACCAGGTTGTAGGGCGGGCCGTCGAGCTGCGCCAGGCGCCCCAGCACATTGCGAAGTCCGTCCGCCGCGGAGACCAGGTCGTCGTCCGTGGCACGCCCGAAGTCCGCCTCGTGGCGCCGCGGGACGATCCAGATCTCGAACGGCGAGCGGGACGCGAACGGGGCAAACGCGACCGAGTGGTCGTCCTCCCACAGGAAGCGCAGCCCGCGCTCGCGCTCCACCCGGACCGCGCGGCAGTACGGGCATTCGCTCTCGCGGATCATGAAGCGCGCCGCGCCTCCGATCTCCTCGGCGACCTCGTGCGGGATCTGGGGCAGGTCGTAGAGATCCAGGCAGAGGTGATTGGTGCGCGCGCCCGCCTGGCGGCCCCAGTTCTGGAGCACCTGCAGGTACTCCGTCTGGCCCACCCGGGAGGCCTCGCTGATGGCCGAGCGCGCGCCCCGCAGCAGGGCCGTGATCAGCTCGTTCCCCACGGAGTGGAGCGGTCGATGCTCGCCCGGCGGCGCCACGATGGTCCGCCAGCTTCCGGCAGCCCGGGCCTGGTGGAGCGCGATCTGGGTGACGCTCTTCTCCTGCTCGCGTGCCTCGGCCTCCGTTCCGACCGTCCGGAAGGCGAAGTCCTTGAGGATGCGCAGGCGCACGCCGTCCCCGGGGGGAAGCCGGCAGTTCTGGCAATCCCCTCCGTCGTCGACGGGCTCCGCGGCCAGCGTGAAGCGGTCCCGCTGGAAGTCCCGCTCCACCATCGTGGCGACCCACCAGCCGGTGATCGCGTCACGCCGCATCTCGAAGATCCCGGGCGGCATCACGAGGCTCCCGCATGGGCGAGCGTGGGCGCCGGCACGGCGGGCGCAGGGGATGGCAGGCCGAGCTCGTCGACGAGTGCATCCATGGCCCGCCGCTCGCCTGCGGCGCGCGCACCGGGCGGCAGGTCGCCGGCAAGGACGAACCCCAGTCGACGCGCGAG
>CAZKXK010000003.1:18629-31927 GCA_964556585.1 uncultured Anaerolineaceae bacterium | reverse complement strand
TCCCGCCAGGCCCGACCCAGCCCGGCCCGATCCCGCCCGTCTCCCCGCGGAACGTCATTCCCTGGCGCTCGACCGCGTCGAGGCTCATCCGCAGGGCGCTCGTCTTCTGGCCGGCCACCTCGCGGACGTAGGCTGTCTCCTCGTCGGGGGTCATCGGCCGGCCGCGAACCGTCCCCTTCGGCTTGCCCACCATCAGCCAGGCGAGGTGGTAGCGGTCCATGCTCCCCCACGCCGTCGCGAGCAGCTCGTCGGATCGCCGAAGCCAGGCCTGGAGCGCGTCGAGCGACGGCGCCGTGAGCAGCTCCTCGCCATCCGCGATGAGGCGCTTCGTGCGGTCGATCAGCTCGTCGCGGGTCACCGGGGGAGTGTAGGCCGCGTGGCTCCGAGGATGGCGATGCGCACCCGGAGCGCGCCACTCACCCGCCGGAGCGTGCCGCGATCCACGCCTCGCGCGCCTCGCGCAGGCGTCGAGCCCACGGCCCCGGACGCCCATCCCCGATGGGCCGTCCGCCCACTTCGACGAGGGGCAGAATGCCGGCAACGGACGAGCACAGGATCGCCTCGTCGGCGGCCAGGAGCTCGTCGATTCCGAAGACAGCCTCGCCCGCGGCGAGTCCGAACGACGCCGCGCCGTCCGCCGAGAGGAGCCAGTCGCGCGTCGTGCCGGCCAGGGCGCCAGTCGCGAGCGGGGGCGTGCGAAGCACGTCACCCATGACGACGGCCAGGTTCGCGGTGGTTGCCTCGGCCACGTGACCGTCGAGCGTGAGCGTGATCGCATCATCGGCACCGGCGCGGTCCGCCTCTCGCTTCGTCCAGACGTAGTCCGCGCGAGAGACGCTCTTCACTCCCACGAGGGGGCTCGCGGGGTCCCGGCGGGCGGTGGACACGATCGCCCGGACACCGCGATCCACGAGCAACGGGTCGACGCCTGCGTTCGGCCAGGCCTGCACGACCAGCGTGGCCCGGAGGTCGGGCCAGCCGGCGGGAAGAAGCCCGCGGGCCGGCGGCGCGCCTCGCGAGACGGTGATCCGGACGGCGGCGTCGGCGGGTGCGTTGACCGCGACGGTGGACGAGATCGCGCCGGCAACCTCCGCGTCCGACCAGGCCAACCGGATCTCCAGCGTGGCCAGTCCTTCGCGCAGGCGGCGCAGGTGGGACTCCAGCTCGATGGGGATGCCGTTGCGCACCCGGAGCGTCTCGAAGACGCCGTCGCCAAGCTGGAAGCCCCGGTCGGAGACCGGCAGCGCGGGCGCGTCGGCCGGCAGCAGGCGTCCGTCGACCCAGACGACTGGTTCGGCTGCGCCTGGCTCCGGGTCCTGGCTCACCGCTTCTCCTTCCCGTCCTTGCGTGCGCCGCAGTATGAACTGCGCTGCGTGCGCCGCTCTTTGCCGGCCGCCTACACTCGCCGCGAACGAGGGAGGGACCAGTGCGCGCACGCGATCACGGCATCGTTTTGGGCCGGCTCGAGCCCGGCCCGCTCGACGCGATCACGGACGTGGCCGGCGTGCGTGTCGGCCACACCACGCTGGTCCGCGGCGCGGGTCCGCGGGTCGTCGGCGAGGGCCCGGTCCGGACCGGCGTCACCGTGGTCGTGCCGCACGATGGCGACTCGTTCGTGGAGCCGGTCTTCGCCGGCTGCCACCGGCTCAACGGCAACGGCGAGCTGACGGGGCTCGAGTGGCTCCGCGAGTCCGGCTTCCTCACCAGCCCGATCGCGATCACGAACACCCACTCGGTGGGGGTTGTCCGCGACGCGCTCATCGCACACGCGATCCGCCACCACCCGGCGGGCGCCGAGTTCTGGTCGCTCCCGGTGGTGGGCGAGACCTACGACGGCCTGCTCAACGACATGAACGGGTTCCACGTCCGGCCGGAGCACCTGGACGCCGCGCTGGACGGCGCCACGGCCGGCGTCGTCGGCGAGGGCTCCGTGGGCGGCGGGACCGGGATGATCTGCCACGAGTTCAAGGGCGGCATCGGAACGGCGTCCCGGATGGTCGCCGAGCGCGACGGGGGATGGTGCGTGGGCGCGCTGGTCCAAGCGAACTACGGCGGCCGCGAGCTGCTCAGGATCGACGGCGTGCCGATCGGCGAGGCGATCCCCACGAGCGAGGTGCCCAGCCCGTGGGACGCCGCCGAGGAGCTGGCGAAGCGCGCGGGCCGGGGCGGTGCCGCGGCGCCCGGCTCCGGCTCGATCATCGTGGTCCTGGCCACCGACGCGCCGCTCCTCCCCCACCAGTGCGAGCGGCTTGCCCAGCGGGCGGGGCTGGGGATCGCCCGGATGGGCGGGATCGGGTCGACCAGCTCGGGCGACATCTTCGTGGCCTTCGCGACCGGCAACCGGGGCCTCCCCGAGGCCGCCCTCGAGCCTGACGTGCGCCGCGTGATCGACGTGCGGATGGTGGAGGACACGCGGATGACGCCGCTCTTCCAGGCTGCCGTCGAGGCCACCGAGGAGGCGATCGTCAACGCCCTGCTCACGGCCGGCACGATGATCGGGGCGGACGGCATCACGGCATACGGGCTGGACGGCGATCGCGTGGTGGAGATCATGGCGCGCCACGGGCGCGGGCCGGCGGCGCGGCCGGCGTGATGGAGCTCGTGACCGGAGCTCGGCGCGGACTGCATCCTCTCGATTGCTCGCCGGGCACCCCGCATGCAGATTGGCAGGCCCCGGTCAAGGCTTCTTCGTGTCATTTGCGTCGTTGCACGCTCGCCTGGCGAGGAACGCGACGTCCCTGAGCCGCGACGACCCCTTGGTGCGCCCGGAGATCGTACGTACGGCTCGCCTGCCGAGCATTCGATAGGATCCTGGCGGCCGGGTATCGGGTGGGAGCGGCCTTTGCGCCCGGTCAGCTCGATCCGGACGGTCCGTCGCGCCGGCTGAACTCGGCGAGCTGTCGGCGGCACTCCGCCGCGGCGCGCTGTGCCTGCCCCACCAGCCAGCCGGAGATACGCGCCGTCTCCTCCAGTCGCAGCGCGGGCCCGTAGGGGCTGTCCTCCAGCACGATCCCGGAAGCGTTCCGGAAATCGGCCATCCAGTTGGCCTGCAGCGCCACGAGCGCGTCCGCGATCACGGCGCGGTCGAACAGCCAGTCGAGGTAGCGCGCGTTGAGCGAGGCGACGAGGTCGTCCAGCAGCAGCGGCCGGCCCCGCTCCACTCGCGCCACCAGCTCAAGGACGCGCAGCACGGCGAACGCGTCGCCAGGCTCGGCCACCACGGGCGGGGCGATGTTCGGATCGGGCAGGCCCGGGGGCGCCGCCAGGAGGCCTAGCGCACCAGGCGCGGCGGATCGGGGATCGGTCACGGGGGCCGACGATACACCCGCCCGGGCCTTCGGCGGCGGCCGGGACCTCCGGCACTGGCCAGCCATGCTGGCCGGGTGGAGAATTGCCGCCAGGAGGGTTCCCCGTCGGTCCTCACCGGCGGCGGACCCGGAGGTGCAGGCATGGCCGGAGAAGTCCTCGTCGCGTTCGGGACGCGCCACGAGTCAACCCGCGGCATCGCCGCCGCCGTGACGGACATCCTGCGCGCGGCCGGGATCGCCGTCGAGCTCGTGCCGGTCAGCACGGTCGGGAGCCTGGGTCACGTCCGGGCGGCCGTCCTGGGCTCCGCCGTCTGGGACGACGGGTGGCTGCCCGGCGCCTACGAGTTCCTGACCGAGCACGAACGGGATCTGGCCGCGATCCCGACCTGGCTGTTCGCCTCCGGGCCCCTGGACCACGTCCCGGCCGGCGCGAAGTCGGACGTTCCCGACGACCTGGTCGACGTGATCGGGCGGATCGGCCCGCGCGATGTCGCGCTGTTCGCGGGCTCGCTCCAGCCGCATCACCTCGCGTCCGGGCTGCGACTCCTTTCGCGGCTGGCCCGGACGAATGTCGGCGACCACCGGGACTGGGAGGCCATCGAGCGCTGGGCAAACGGCATCCGCGACGCACTCCTGGCCGAGGCGCCGGCCGCCGCGCGGGGCGGGTGGAGGCCCGGCGAGGGATCCTGAGCCCCGGGCATCGAGCCCTGGCGTCGAGTCCGCGCGTCGAGTCCGAACGCGGCTTGCCAGCGCGTACGGGCCGGATGCTTCATCGTCGTTCGCATGGACGACGATCGCCTCCCGGCCGAGCCCGGCCCGCCTGACCCCGAGCCCCCGAACCCCGAGCCGCTGATCGCCCCGCCGAACCCGACGTCGCACGCCCCGCGTGGACACGGCTGGACGGTCGCCGCACTCGCGCTCGCGGCCATCCTGCTCTTCGGGACCGGCTCGCTTGTCGGGCGGCTGAGCGCCCCCGAAACCGGCACCGGTCCGAGCGCGGGCTCGGTCCCATCCGCGCCGGCAGCCTCCGGGGCACCCAGCTGGTCCCTGCTCGACCAGGCCTACCAGCTGCTCCGCGCGAACTATGTCGACCAGTCCGCGCTCGACCCGGTCGCGCTCCAGCAGGGTGCAATCCAGGGGCTCATGGACGCCGTGAACGACCCGGGCCACACCGGCTACCTCACGGCGGAGGAGGTCGCGGCCCGCGACCAGTCACTGTCCGGGACGTTCGTGGGCGTGGGCGCCGTGCTCGACATGCAGAACAACGTGGCGACGGTCGTCCGGGTCATCCCGGGCAGTCCCGCGGAGAAGGCCGGGCTCCGGGCCGGGGAGTCCATCGTCCGCGTCGACGGCGCATCGGTGTCCGGCGCGACGCTCGACCAGGTGGTGGCCAAGGTCCGCGGGCCGGCCGGCACGTCGGTGACGCTCGGCCTCCAGGACCCGGACGGCTCCAGCCGCGACCTGACCATCGTCCGCGCGCAGCTCGACATCCCGCTCGTGAGCTGGGCGATGGCGCCCGGCACGAAGGACGCGGTGATCCGGCTGGAGTCGTTCTCGACCGGCGCCTCGAAGGACACGGTCGCGGCGATCACGGCGGCCCGCGCGGCCGGCGCCGTCGGGATCGTGCTCGATCTCCGGGCCAACCCGGGCGGCTACGTCAACGAGGCGGTGGATGTCGCGAGCCAGTTCGTCGCCTCGGGCGTCGTCTACATCTCGGAGGACCGGAGCGGCACGCCCGTCCCGCACGAGGTTGCGGGCGGCGGCATCGCGACCGACATCCCGCTCGTGGTCCTCGTGGACGGCGAGACAGCCAGCGCCGCCGAGATCGTCACGGGTGCCATCCAGGACGCCGGACGGGCGAAGGTGGTGGGCGAGACGACCTACGGGACCGGCACCGTGGTCGGGACGTTCCCGCTCTCCGACGGGTCGGCGGTGACCATCGGGACGGAGCGCTGGCTCACTCCCAAGGGCCACGCGATCTGGCGCCAGGGCCTCACGCCGGACGAGACGGTGGCCCTCCCGCAGGGCGTGAACTTCCTCGTGCCGGACGACTTCGCGACGCTCGGGCCCGGCGGAATCGGGGCGAGCTCGGACACGCAGCTCCAAGCGGCGCTTCGCGCGCTCGCCGTCGAGGAAGGGGCGGCCGCCGGCAGCTGATCGCGCTCTGCGACCCGTGCGGGTCCGCCGGCCGCGTTCCCCGCCCCGCGCGAGTGCGTTCCGCGCTACAGGAGCTCGTGGTTGGCGGTCGCGGTCGGCAGCCCGTCGGCGGGACGCGGCTCCTCGCCGGGTCCGAACCGGGCTGCCGTTCCCGGCTGGAGCACGGAGAGCGGCTGGCCCGCCTGCCCTTCCAGCGCACCCACGCCGTAGGGCACCCACTTCGACGGGTCCTGGAGGCGGTGCGCCTCCTCGTTGCCCCGCGCGTGCGTCTCCACGAAGCCGGCCGGCTCGATCCACATCCGCTTCCCGTCGAGGAGCGCGGTGATCCCCTCCTGGCCCGGCTCCGGGCGCGGGTTCTGGCACCAGCGGCAGGTCGCCCGGTCGTGCGGGGTGTAGGAGGTCGGCTCCTCGTACGTCGTGATGTAGCCCTCGTAGTTGCGGAGCACCACCTTGTGGTCCGAGTACGACACCAGGTAGTTGGGCATGACTGGGATCTTCCCGCCGCCGCCCGGTGCGTCGACGATGTACTGCGGCACCGCGTAGCCGGAGGTGTGGCCGCGAAGGCCCTCCATGATCTCCAGGCCCTTGCCGACCGGCGTCCGGAAGTGACCAGCCCCCTCCACGAGGTCGCACTGGTAGATGTAGTACGGCCGGACCCGGATCTCCACGAGCTTCTGGACCAGGTCCCGCTGGATGTGCACGCAGTCGTTGATGCCGGCCAGGAGCACCGACTGGTTGCCCAGCGGAATGCCGGCCCGCGCCAGGCCGTCGCACGCGCGCGCCAGCTCGGGCGTGATCTCGTTGGGGTGGTTGACGTGGATGTTCAGCCAGACCGGGTGGTACTTCGCGAGCATCTCGCACAGCTCGTCGTCGATGCGCTGGGGGAGGAACACGGGCACCCGGCTGCCGATCCGGACGATCTCCACGTGGGGGATCTCGCGCAGGCCGCGCAGCACCGACTCCAGGAGCTTCGGGGCCAGCGTCAGGCCGTCGCCCCCGGAGATCAGCACGTCGCGGATCTGGGGAGTACGCCGGATGTAGTCGAGCTGCGCCTCGTGATCCTTCCGGTTGAAGTTCTGGCCCGGGTCGCCCACGATCCGGCTCCGCGTGCAGTAGCGGCAGTAGCTGGCGCACTGCGTCGTGATCAGCATCAGGACGCGGTCAGGGTAGCGATGGACCAGGCCCGGCACCGGTGAGTGGCGATCCTCGGCCAGCGAGTCCTCCATCATGCCGGTGAAGGAGCGCAGCTCACGTCCGGTCGGTATGATCTGGCGCCGGATCGGGTCGTCCGGGTCGTCCGGGTCGATCAGGCTGATGAAGTAGGGGGTCACGTCCACCCGGAACTTGTCGGGCGCGGAGAGGCCCTCGCGCTCGTCGTCCGTGAGGTTGAGGATCCGCTCGATCTCGGCGAGGTCGTTGACGCGGTTGGAGAGCTGCCAGCGCCAGTCGTTCCACTTCGCGTCCGGCACGTCCTCCCAGATCGGCGCTCGCCGGCTCACGGCGGGCTTCCCGTCCGGGCCCAGGCGCCGCGCGGGATCGCGGAGGTTGACGAACGGAGCCGGCTCGACCCCGTGCGCGGCAGCCGCCGCAGTGATCTCCGTCGCGTCCATCGTGCCGTGATCCCCTTCCGCGCTGGTCCCTGGTCGCGCCGTGGGCCGACGCCGCGCCCACCCTGGCGACATGCGACTGAGTGCATAGATCCTATGCACTCTGCATGCTGCCCCGATGATACGCGGCCGGCGGCGACGAGTCCATGGTCGCAGAACCGGGGCCAACGCGACCGCCGAGCCAGGCGTCGATCGAC
Organism: uncultured Anaerolineaceae bacterium; assembly: GCA_964556585.1. Lineage (GTDB taxonomy): Bacteria > Chloroflexota > Limnocylindria > Limnocylindrales > CSP1-4 > CTSoil-043. The sequence goes on along the minus strand of CAZKXK010000003.1, from coordinate 24,658 downwards.
GGGCCGTCGATCCCCGGCGCCGCCACGTCTACAATCCGGTGGGCTCAGCCGGGCCCGGAGCTAGGGAGAGAGTGACGTGAAGATCGACCGGCGGGCGCTCGGAGGCGCCCTCGCAGCCATGGTCCTCGTTGCCGCGTGCGGCGGCTCCGCGGCCACCTCGGCACCGAGCGGCGCCCCGAGCAGTGCGGCCGCGCCCGCATCCGCCGCGCCCGCGGCCTCGTCGGAGGCGGCAGCCTCGCAGCAACCGGCAGCCTCGCAGCAACCGGCCGCATCGGACAACGGCTCCGGGGGCGGCGCCGGTCTCATCCCCGGCAGCGCCCCCGCGCTCGAGGCGATGCTGCCGGCGAGCGTCAACGGGGTCACCTTCGAGCGGACCAGCTTCGGCGGGGCGGCCTGGCCCACCGGGATCCCGATCGGGGAGAGCGACCTCACGACGTTCCTGCAGCAGAACGGCAAGACGCTCTCGGACGTGAGCATCGCGATGGCCACGCCGACCGACGCCACGAAGGCGGGCACGTTCCTGATGGCCTTCCAGGTGAAAGGCGTGGACGGCACCAAGCTCGCCCAGGTCCTGGGTGCCACGAACGGCAGCGACCTCACCTCCTCGACGGTCGGCGGCAAGCAGGTCCTCGAGGCCGGAATCCCCGGCATGGGCATCGTCCTCTACGTCAAGGGCGACGTGGTCTTCTACGTCCTCGCGCTTGGCGACGCCTCGCTGACCGACGCGATCGTCAGCGCGCTGCCATAGCTCCGCGAAACGCCATTCCCGTGGCGGCACGGTGGGGAGGGCCCGGCGATCGACCGGGCTCTCCCCGCGTTCACCCGAGCGATCCGGGCCGTGGCGTGACGCTCGGGCGATGAGCGGTGACGGCAGCAATCCCGACGGGCGGGGCGGAGCCGCGCTCCCCGACCACGTCCTGACGAACCGCGCGTTCTGGACCGGCGAGGCCGCCCGGTACGCCGAGCCGGGTCGCCGCGCCTGGGCCCAGGCAGAGCCGTCCTGGGGGATCTGGGGCATCCCGGAGTCCGAGGCGCGGATCCTGCCGGACGTCGACGGCCTGGACACCATCGAGCTGGGCTGCGGCACGGCCTACGTGTCCGCCTGGCTGGCCCGGCGCGGCGCCCGCCCGGTCGGCGTGGACGTCACGCCGGCCCAGCTCGAGACGGCCCGCGCGCTTCAACGCGAGCACGGCCTCGCGTTCCCCCTGGTCGAAGCGAGCGCCGAGGCGATCCCCCTGCCGGATGCGTCCTTCGACCTCGCGATCAGCGAGTACGGCGCCGCGATCTGGTGCGACCCGTACCGCTGGATCCCGGAGGCCGCCCGCCTCCTGCGGCCAGGAGGCCGGCTGGTCTTCCTGGGGAACTCGCCGCTCCTGATGCTCTGCTCGCCGCAGTCGGACGACGAGCCGGCGGGCGACCGGCTCCTCCGGCCGCACTTCGGCGGGCTGGGCCGGCTCGCCTGGCCGGACGGCTCCTCGGTGGAGTTCTACCTGGGGCACGGGGACATGATCCGGCTCCTTCGGGCCAGCGGCTTCGACGTGGAGGACCTCGTGGAGCTGCGGGCGCCCGAGGGCGCAACCACCCGCTACCCGTACGTCACGCCCGACTGGGCCCGGCGGTGGCCGTCCGAGGAGGTCTGGATCGCCCGCCTCCGAGGCTGAGCACGGCCGCATCGCTCCTCGCCTACCATCGAAGCTGCGCACCCCGCGGGCTCGCACCCGCCGCATCGGAGCATTGCCATGTCCGCGTTCTCTGCCGCCCGGATGACCGTCCGCGGCGTCGGCCTCGTCATGCTGGTCCTGGGTCTCGTCATCTGGACGGGCAGCGCCGACGGGCTGGTGCCGATCCACATGCTGCTCGGGATCGTCCTGGTCCTGGCGCTGTGGGCGGTGGCCGCGCTCGCCTTCCAGGCCGGCACCCGGCCGGCGCTCCCCGGCATCGCGATCGCCTGGGGCGTCCTCACGATCGCGTTCGGCCTGGCCCAGGCCCAGATCCTGCCCGACGCCAGCGAGCACCTCGTGGTCGAGGTCGCCCACCTGTTCGTCGGGCTGGTGGCCATCGGGCTGGCCGAGGCGGTCGGCGCAATCACGACCCGGAGCGGGGCGGCCGCCGGGCGCTGATTCGCCGGCCGGGGCTGATTCGCCGGGCGCTGACCGACCCGGCTCCCCCGCCTGGAGCCCGCTCGAGGGCTACTCGCCGATCACCGCCCAGAGCAGCCCCATCATGATGAAGAAGCCGGCGAACATCGAGATCAGCGCCAGCGCGCCGTAGGGCGAGTTCGCCGTGTTCGCGAAGGACGGGATCAGCAGCCCGGAGACGGCGACCCAGGCGACGAACAGCAGGCCGAAGAAGACCTTCGCGTTCGGCCCGGTGATCGCGCGGACCCAGCCGATCGACCCTGTCTGGCGCTCGGGCGACATCGCGGCCCGCAGGAACGTGCCCACGAAGATGCCGGCGACCAGGATCGCGATTCCGAACTGGAGCGGGTACTCGATCGCGGTGACGAAGAGCTGCACCGGGACGCCTCCGCGGGGAGAGCGGGCGGGTTTGGACGGGCGGAGGATACCAGAGCCTTCCGCGGTGCATGATGGAGCTCCACCTCGCCCCTCGACGCGGGACGTGTCGCCCGCGGTCGCCGACCTGGAGACCCACCCGCGATGAAGTCGATCCAGCTTGCCTGGCACCCCGGGACGGCCCGCTTCGAGGCGACCGGCCACAGTGGCTCGCGAATCACGTTCGAGGCGCCCGGCGAGCCCGGCACGGTCCCGCTCGACGACGGTCCGCACGGACCGGCGGCCGGCCCGAGCCCCGCCGAGCTGCTGCTGGTCGCGGGCGCCGGCTGCGCCGCCTGGGACCTGGTCGAGATCCTGCGCAAGCAGCGCCAGGACGTGGCCGCGATCGACGTCGCCGTGGATGGAGAGCAGCAACCTGACGCACCGTGGACGTTTCGGCGCGTCGAGCTGCGCTTCACGGTCCGCGGCCGGGGCCTGGACCGCCGGCACGTGGAACGGGCGGTGGAGCTCTCCGTGGAGCGGACCTGCTCCGTGCTCTCCACGATCCGGGAGGCCGCGACGGTCGTTTATACGACCCTGGTCGAAGAGGAATCGCCGGTCCGCGGCGACTGACCCGTGCCGGGGGCACGCCGTCCTCGCGATCCATGCGGCCGGCGTGACCCGCGACCCGGCACGGGCGATGCCGAGCGGATCGACATCCGGCGGGCAGCCATAGTCGAACCCTGCCTGTGACCGTCTTCGAACGCCTGGGCCGGTTCACCTACCGTCGCCGCTGGTGGGTGCTGGCCGCCTGGGCGCTGCTCGTGCTGCTCGCCATCCCGTTCGCGCCGCGCGCCCCGGGAGTCCTGAGTCCCGGCGGTTTCTCGCTGGCCGACCTGGAATCGTCGCGGGCGGAATCGCTCCTCGTCCAGCAGCTCGGTGCGCCGCCGTCGGCGCTCGTCCTGGTCTACCAGTCCACCGGCTCCGCGCGGGCGGGCGACCCGGCCTTCGAGGCCGCCGTCCGCACCGAGACGGCGGGCGTCGCCAGCGCGCCCTACGTTCGTCAGGTCGAGAGCCATCTCCTCGCCCCGAGCCAGGTCTCCGCCGACAGGCGCGTCGCCTACGACGTCGTCCTGCTGGACATCGCCCCGGACAGCTCGCCGGCCGCGCTCCCCGGAATCCAGGCTGCACTGCGCACGGCTCCGGGTGTCAGCGTGTCGCTGGCCGGCGGGCCGGCGTTCTACGGCGACATCCAGACCGTCTCCGAGTCGGACCTGCGCCGGGCGGAGCTCGTCAGCCTGCCGCTGGCGGCGGTCGCGCTCGTCCTGGTCTTCGGCTCGCTGATCGCCGCGGGCGTCCCCCTCGTGATCGGCGGGGCGGCCGTCGTGACGTCGCTTGCCCTGATCTTCGTTCTGGCCAGCATCACGCCGATGAGCATCTTCGTGCTCAACCTGGCGACCCTCCTGGGCCTCGGCCTGGGGGTGGACTACTCGCTCCTGGTGCTGAGCCGCTTCCGCGAGGAGCTGGCGCGCCGGACGCCCCCGGGCACACGCGCTGACGCCGAGACGGTGGAGGCCGCCGTCCGCGTCACGGTCGCGACCGCCGGGCGGGCTGTCTTCTTCTCCGGCCTGACGGTGCTCCTGGGCCTCCTGGGCCTGGTCCTGTTCGAGTTCATGATCCTGCGTTCGGTGGGCATCGCCGGCGCGCTCGTGGTGGCAATGGCGGTCGCTGCCGCGCTCACCCTCCAGCCCGCCATCCTGGCGATCCTGGGATCACGAGTCGACGCGCTGGCGATCCGGAGGGTTCGCCCGGATCCCGGGGCGCAGGGAGCCTGGGGACGGCTCGCCCGGCGCGTCATGCGGCGGCCCCTGCTCGTCTTCTTCCCGACGCTGGGCCTCCTGCTGCTGCTGGGGACACCCTTTTTGCACGTCCGCTTCAACTCCCCGGACGCCACGATCCTGCCCGAGAGCGTGGCCTCGCGGGCTTCGTACGAGCTCCTGGTCCAGAGCTTCGGCGAGGGACCGTTCGCGCCGCTCACGCTCGCCGTGCGCACCGTCGGACCGGCCACCGACCCGGCGAACATCGCCCGGCTGTACGACTACTCCCGGCGCCTGGCGGCGGATCCTCGGGTCGCTCGCGTCGACAGCCTCGTCGATCTCGATCCCCGCATCAGCCTGGCGCAGTACCAGCTGCTCTACGCGAGCCCGGGCGGGCCTCCCGATCGATTCAGCGCCGGGGCGCTGGCGTCGACGACGAAGGGAGACCTGACGGCCTTCACGGTGACCACGTACTTCGGCCCGAACCGCGACGAGGCGCGGGCCCTGGTGCAGGACCTGCGCGACCCGAACGGCGCGCTCGCACCCCCGGCCGGCGTGCAGGTCCTGGTGGGCGGGGGCGCCGCCGACGTGAGCGATACGGTGAGCCGCATCGCGGCGGACTTCCCGCGGACCGGGCTGTTCATCGTGCTGACGACCTATCTCGTCCTGTTCATGCTCCTCCGTTCGGTCTGGCTGCCACTCAAGGCGATCGTCATGAACACGCTCTCCATCACGGCCGCGTTCGGGGCGCTGGTGTGGGTCTTCCAGGACGGCAACCTCTCGCGGCTGCTCGGCTTCCAGCCGCTTGGGTACGTGGAGACGACCCTGCCGGTCATCCTCTTCTGCGTCCTGTTCGGCCTGTCCATGGACTACGAGGTGTTCCTGCTCACCCGGATGAAGGAGGCCTGGGTGCGGACCGGCGACAACACGGAGGCCGTGGCCCAGGGCCTGGATCGGAGCGGGCGCATCGTGAGCTCGGCTGCGTTGATCGTCGTGGTGGTGGCCGGGTCGTTCGCCTTCGCCGACATCGTGCTCATCAAGGCACTCGGGCTCGGCGTCGCGCTGGCGGTGGCGATCGACGCCACGATCGTCCGCGCCCTCCTGGTCCCGGCCACCATGCGCCTCCTGGGGAAGTGGAACTGGTGGCTGCCGGCTCGCCTGGGGCGGGCGCTTCGGGATCGCCTCCCGGCCACCGACAGCGAGCTGGAGGAACGCTACCGATGAGGGCGACCATTCGGCCCGCTGGACAGCCCCCGGCGGTCGGCTGCGCGCGCGGCGCGCGGCCCGGCCGCATGTTCCCTGCGCTCGCCTCCGTGCTGCTGGCGCTGGCGCTCGCCGCCTGCTCCGGTCCCATCCTGGCGAACGCCCCGGCGGAGCGGCCGAGCGCGGCGCCCCGGACGCCGGTGCCCTCGATGGCGCCGGACCCGCAGCCAGTGGTCCTGCCGCGGGACGACGGCCCGCACGACCGTCTCACCGAGTGGTGGTACTACACCGGGCACCTCACGGCGGCCGACGGCCGCACGTTCGGCTTCGAGTACGTCGTGTTCCGCGCGGAGCGAGGCGACTTCCCGGTCAGCTGGGCCAGCCACGTGGCGATCACGGACGAGTCGGGCGGGCGCTTCGCCTACGGCCAGCGAAGCGAGATCGGGCCGCAGGTGGACCACTCGCCGCGCGACGCCAGCGGCGTGCCGACGGGCTTCGCGTTCAGCCTCACCGGATC
>CAZKXK010000003.1:0-18529 GCA_964556585.1 uncultured Anaerolineaceae bacterium | reverse complement strand
GCCGCCGGATCGGCGATGCCGCAGGGATTCGGGCTCCAGCTCCGCATGGCCCCGCTCGGGCCGCCGGTCCTCCATGACGGCGACGGCTGGGTGGACTTCGGCGCGGCCGGCGGCTCCTACTACTACTCCCGGACGCGGATGGCGGCGGCGGGCACGCTCGTCGTGGACGGCTCACCCGTCGCCGTGACCGGCACCGCCTGGTTCGACCACCAGTGGGGCGATTTCATCGCGGTGGGAGGCGGGGGCTGGGACTGGTTCGCGGTCAACCTGGACGATGGCACCGACCTGACGGTATCGCTCGTCCGGGGCGCGGACGGCGCCGATTCCCTCGTTTACGGGACGCTCGTCCGCCCGAACGGCACCTCCGAGCACCTCGCCCGGGACCAGATCTCCGTCGACGTGCTGGGACACTGGACCAGCCCGCATACCGGCGCAACGTACCCGTCCGGCTGGCGCGTCCGGATCGCCGGGGTCGGGCTTGACCTGGTCGTGACGCCCACGCTCCGGGACCAGGAGCTGGACACGCGGGCGACGACGGGCGTCGTCTACTGGGAAGGGTCGCAGCGCGTCACGGGCACGAACGGCGGTCGTCCGGTCACCGGAAAGGGCTACGTCGAGCTGACGGGGTACGCCGACATCCCGGCCTCGGCGCCGTGAGGCACGGTCGAGGGGCGCTCAGGCCGCGGCGCGGGCGCGGTTCGCCCGGCGCTGGACGATGACCAGCGCAATCCAGCCGAACACGATCGTGGCGCCATATGCGACGCACCAGGCGCAGATGGCGTGGATGACGAACAGCTCCAGGTAGCGCAGGTAGAGCACGACCACCACGCCTGCAAGCCCCTGCGCGTACCCCACCAGCAGGAACCGCCCGTCGCCCGTGCGCCACCACGCCACGATCAGGCCCAGCAGCAGCGCGGAGTAGGGAGGGCCGAAGTACGCGACCGGGATCCCGAACCAGTGGCTGTACTGGCTCTGCGCGACGGTCTCGCAGCCGCCGCCCGGCAGGCAGGCAGCGACGGTCCCGGCGAGCTCATTGGCGCTCAGGTAGAGCGCGATCGCGAGCCCCACCAGGGCAAAGCCACCGAGGACGAGGGCCGGCCGGCCGCGAGCCATGGGATCGACGTCAGGGCGCGCTGGAGGCCGCGGGCGATGCCGAGCCGGTGGGCGAGCCCGAGGTCGCGGGCGATGCCGAGGTCCCGGCCGCGCTGGGCGCCGGCGTCCAGCCGGCCGGGATCAACGCGTCGATCGCCGGCCCGAGCGTGCTCAACGGCAGCGAGCCTCCCTGCTGGAGCTTTCCATCCAGGGCGACCGTCGGCGTCTGGTGGATGCCCGCTGCCTGGCCCTGGGCGGTCTCCGCGTTCACCTCCGCGACCATGGCGGCCGCCCCGTTCGCCATGCAGGCGTCGTACGCGGTCCGATCCGCGCCCACCGCGTCGGCGATCGAAGCGAGGAACGCCGTGGTGAACTTGCCCGAGTTCTCGCCCGTGGTGCTCTGGTTCTCGAACAGGTAGTCGTGGAACGGCCAGAACTTGGCGCCGGCGCAGCGCGCGGCGGCGGCCGCCTGGTGCGACTCGCCGTTCGCCGCGCCGCTGTCGATGAACGCGAAGTCGCGGTAGGTCAGGTAAACCTTGCCGGTCGCCACGTACTGGGTGATCACCTGCGGCATCACGTTGAGCGCGAAGTCGTCGCAGGCGGGGCACTGGAAGTCCGACCAGACGTCCATCTTCACCGGCGCGCTGGGATTACCGAGCGATCGCGGGTTGGCCGGGTCGATCAGGCTGACCGGCGTCGGCTGGAGCGGCTGGAGGAGGTTGCCGACGACCGCCGGCTTCGGGTTCAGGACGCCCGACGCCAGGATCACGACGAGCAGCCCGACGACCAGGGCACCGGCGGTGATCAGGGCCATGGGCGACTGCCAGGCCGGCTTGCTGGGGGCCGTCGTGCGAGCCGCGGCAAGGCGCTGGTCGCGCCGGGCGGCCTCGCGGCGCTGCTGGCGCGTGACCGGGGTGCTGGATGAGGCTGGCGTCTTCGGGGTCGCGGGCATCTTCGGCCGGCGCCCGCCCGGCGACGCGGAGTTCGTGGACATGCGGACTCTCAGTGGCGAGGTTGAATGGACGTTGGTGGACGCCGGCGCAGCGTACCCCGTCTCGCGGGTGACTGTCTTCCTCTCGCCGGCCTCGGGCACCGCCGGGCGGCGTGGACGGCGCGTCGGCCTCGGGCACCGCCGGGCGCCATCGCGGCGTTCCCGCCGGTCGGCCGGCCTGTCCATCGAGACTGCGTATCACTTTGGATCGAGATCGAGTATCATCACGGGGATGGACACCTTGACGACATTCGAGACCGCGTTCGAAGCGGCCGGTCACCGGCTGACGCGGCCGCGGCGCGCGCTCGCGGAGCTGATCGAGGCACGCAAGGGCGCATTCTCGGCGGCAGACCTCGTGGCCGATGCCCGGGACCGGCGGCTCGGGATCGGCCGCGCGACGATCTTCCGCGCAATCGAGCTCCTCGAGGAGATCGGTGCGCTCGAGCGGATCGACCTGCCGACGGGCGAGCACGCTTACGTGCCCTGTGGCCCGACCCACCATCACCACGTGGTCTGCCGCCGCTGCAGCCGCTCGGTGGAGATCGGTGATCTCGGCCTGGGCGCGCTGGCCCGCGAGATCGCCCGGAAGACCGGCTACCAGATCGACGAGCACCGCTTCGAGCTGTTCGGGCTGTGCCCCGACTGCCGGCGCGCCCCGGCGCCTGCCCGATGAAGGAGACCCGCATGAACCGTGATGGAGCGCCCGGCCCCGTCGGCCGGCACGCGATCCTGGAGCCGCCGCGCGCTCCCGCTCGGCTCGTCCGCATCGCCGCGGTCGCCCTGGCGATGGTCATGGTCGCCGCCTGCGGCACGAGCGCGACCGGTGGACCCGGCGGACCGGCCTCCCCCGGCGGTTCGGTCGCGCCGTCGCCCGCCGCCGATGCCCTCAACGTGGTCGCGACCACGACGGTCTTCGCGGACCTCGTGCGCCAGGCAGGTGGGAGCGAGGTCCGGGTCATGAGCCTCGTCCCGGCCGGCGCTGACCCTCACACCTATTCGCCGACGCCGTCGGACGTCCGCGCGATCGCCGGCGCCGACCTGGTCGTGATGAACGGGCTGGGCGTGGACGACTGGCTCACGCCGCTCCTTGCCGAGGCGAAGCTGTCGGCGAGCGCGCTCGTCCAGCTCGGCCCGAACGAACCCGGCGTGACGTACCTCACCGGCACCGATGGGACCGGGTCCGTCAACCCGCACCTCTGGATGAACGTCGCGTACGCGGAGCTGTACGTGAAGCGGATCGTCGCCGCGCTCCAGGCGGCCGCGCCCGCGAAGCATGCAGCCCTCCAGGCGTCCGGCGACGCTTACCTCGCGCGGCTGGCGGCGCTCGACACCGCGATCAGGACGCAGGTCGCCACGATCCCGCCGGCGAACCGGAAGCTGGTCTCCTACCACGACGCCTTCCCGTATTTCGCGGCCGCCTACGGGCTCACGATCGTGGGCTCCGTGGTTCCCTCCCCGGGCCAGGACCCGAGCGCTGGCCAGGTCGCCGCGCTCATCGACTCGATCCGGGCCAGCGGGGTCAAGGCGATCTTCAGTGAGGCACAGTTCAACCCGAAGGTCGAGCAGCAGCTGGCCACCGAGGCGGGCGTGACCGTGGTCAGCAACCTGTACGACGACGCCCTCGGACAGGCGCCGGTCGACACGTACGTGGGGATGATGCAGTGGGACGCCGACCGGGTCGTCGAGGCCCTCCGGTGAGCGAGTCGATGACCGGACCAGACGCCGGCGACGGGCACGCCGGTGACGGGCACGGAGTCGACGGGCACCTGGTCCATCATCCGGGACACGACGAAGGACTTCATGCCGGCCACCACCCGGCGGTGGTCCTCTCCGGGGTGACCGTCGGCTACGACGGCCGCGCCGCGCTGACCGACGTCTCCGTGACGGTCGAGGCCGGGACGATCCTCGCCGTCTTCGGGCCGAACGGCGGCGGGAAGAGCACGTTCCTCAAGGTCGTCGCCGGCCTCCTGAAGCCGTGGAGCGGACGCGTGCAGGTGCTGGGCGCCGCGCCCGGCGGCGAGGCGCGCCGGATCGCCTACGTCCCGCAGGCCGAGCAGGTCGACTGGGAGTTCCCGGTCTCCGTCTGGGACGTGGTGGTGATGGGCCGCTACGCGCGGCTCGGCCCGTTCCGGCGGCCGGGCGCCGAGGACCACCGAGCGGTGGCCGACGCGCTGGATCTCGTTGGGATGACACCCAACGCGCAGACCCAGATCGGTCGCCTTTCCGGAGGGCAGCGTCGGAGGGCGTTCCTGGCCCGTGCGCTTGCGGCGGACCCGGACCTGTACCTGCTGGACGAACCCGTGACCGGCGTGGACCCAACCACCCAGGAAGACCTCATGCGAATCCTCGAGGCGGAGGCGCGACGCGGCAAGACGGTCATCGCCACGACCCACGACCTCGCCAGCGCGGCAGAGCGCTTCGAGGACGTCCTGGCCATCAACCGGACGGTGATCGCCCACGGGCGATCGGACCTCGTCCTGGACCGCGACGTCCTGTCGCGTACCTACGGTGGCCACCTGCTGGTCGTCGGAGGGGAGACGCTCCTCGTGGACGATCCGCACCACCACGACGCACCGCCCGGCCACGAGATCCACTTCCACGAGGAGACCCACCGATGAGCGACCAGGTGCCGGCATGATCGACGCGTTGCTGGCGCCGCTCCAGTACGAGTTCGGGGTTCGGGCCCTGCTGGCGGCCGCCCTCGTGGGGGTCGTGTGCGCCGTGGTCGGGAGCTACATGGTGCTGCGCGGGCTCGCGTTCATGGGCGACGCGATCAGCCACGCGGCGTTCCCCGGCGTCGTGATGGCGTACCTGTTCGGCGGCTCGCTCTACCTCGGCGGCGCGATCGCGGCGGTCGCGACGGCGCTCGGGATCGGCTGGATCAGCCGCCGGGCCCACCTGCGATCGGACACGATCATCGGCGTGCTCTTCGCGGGCATGTTCGGCCTGGGCGTCGCGATCTACAGCGCGATCCCGAACTACGTGGGCGACCTGTTCGGCTTTCTGTTCGGCGACGTGCTGGGCATCGGGCTGGGCGACCTCATCGGCCTGGCGGTGCTGGGCGGCATCGTCCTGGTGGTGATCTGGGCGTTCTGGAAGGAGTTCCTGTTCGCCACCTTCGACCCGCTGGGAGCCGGCGCGTCGGGGCTGAACGTCAACGCGCTCGACTATCTCTTCCTTGGCCTGATCGCGATGACCATCGTGGTCAGCATCCAGGCGGTCGGGATCATCCTGGTGGTCGCCATGCTCACCACGCCGGCGGCCACGGCCCAGCTCCTGACCGCCCGCTTCGGCCGCCTGATGGCGATCGCGATCGCGATCGGGATCGCGTCGGGGATCGCGGGGATCTACGTCTCGTTCTGGCTCAACCTGGCGTCGGGTGCGTCGATCGTGCTGATCCAGACGGCCATCTTCCTGCTGGCCCTCGCCCTCGGGCCCCGCAACGGGCTGCTGCGGAGGCGGCCCGTGGAGACCGCCGGGGCGCGCTGAGGAACCACGCCGCTCGCGCGCTCGATGCCTAGTACCCGGTGATGAACTCGCCGCCGTCGACGTTGATCACGTTGCCGTTGATCCAGTCGGAATCCGTGGAGGCCAGCGTGACGAGCGCATTCGCCACGTCCTCCACGGTGGTCAGCCGCCCGTGCGGGTTGCGCGCCACGGTCAGCTCCACCATGCGGGCGGCCTCCGGGATCTTGCGAAGCGCGGGCGTGTCAGTGACGCCGGCCCGGATCGCGTTGACCGCCACGCCCGAGTCGAGCCGGGCGAACTCCATCGCGAGCTGGCGGCAGTAGCTTTCCAGCGCCGCTTTCGCGGCCGACACGGCCCCATACGAGGGGATCATGCGGGCCGATCCCTCCGAGGTCATCGCGAAGACCTTGGAACCCGCCTCCAGGAAGCCGCCCAGCCACAGGTCCTGGACCCAGTAGACGAGCGAGTTCGCCATCACGTCCAGGGTCATCGCCAACTGCTTCCGGCTGATCCGGCCCTTCGGATCGTCCGCCAGGAACGGCAGCAGCGACCCGAACGCCAGCGAGTGCATGACGACCCGCAGGTGCGGCCGCCGCCCTTCGGCGATCGAGCGATCGAAACGCGCCCGCAGCTGGTCCAGCGCCTCGGCCCGCTTCTCGTCGTCGGCGGCGTTCATGTTGATGAACAGCGCCTCGGAGCCCGCGGCGACGATCGCGGCCTTGACCTCTTCCACGTGCGCGAGACCCGCCCGGAAGTCCAGGTGCACGCCGGCGATCCGGTAGCCGGCGCGGGCGAGCGCCAGCCCGGTGGCCTGGCCCATCCCGCTCGACGCGCCGAGGATCAGTGCCCAGCGCTCACGCTCGTCCGCCATGCGTCCCCTCCTGCCCTCTCAGCACGCGTCCCGCGGGCCTCGGCGGGCGGAGTCTAGCAGCCACGCCGTCGGCGTCCCGTTCGGCGGGCGTCCGGCCAGTGCCGCCCCCCGCCCCGGTGCACGCGTCCCGTCCGGTGGGGCCTACTCCGGGGCACCGCGCCGTTCGCGGGTGGCCGCCGCGATCCCCAGGACACCCGCCGCGATGAGCGCCGCACCGCCGAAGAACGCCGGCCCCAGGACCTCGCCGAGCATCAGGACTCCCAGGGTCGCGCCCACGACCGGCTGGGCGAAGAAGGCCGCGGCCGACACGGCCGGCGGTGCGGCCGCGTACCCCCGGTACCAGAGCGACCACGCGATCGCGGTCGCGCCGATCCCCAGGTAGAGGACCGCCGCGACGGTGAGGGGGGAGATCGGCGGGAGCGACCGGCCCGCCAGCTCCAGCGGCACGAACGGGAGCAGCAGCACGACCGCCACCGCGCTCGCCCCGAGGATCGCGCGGAACGCCCCGACCGCGGCAACCAGCGGCCGCCCCACGCTGCTGAAGAGCGCCCACGACGCAGCCGACGCCACGAGCAGGAGATCGCCCATGAGCGCCCGGGGCACGTCCACGCCCCAGGGCAGGGCCACGTCCGGGCCGGCCGCTCCTCCGAATCCCCCGCTCCGGGCCGCCAGGACGGCGACCCCGGCCAACGCGACGACGCAGCCTGCCCAGGCAACGCGGCGAACCCGCTCGCCCTCGAGGAGCACGCCGAAGACCAGCACGAAGACGGGCGTCGTGGTGGTGAGGAGCGCGCCCTCGGCGCCGCCCGTGAGGCTGGTCCCGACGAACTGCATCACGATCGTGGCCGCGACCACGACCCCCGCCGCCACGACGCGACGGCGCGGCAACGCGGCCAGCCCCAGCCGTCCGTAGAAGGCAACGGCGAGCACCACGACCCCGATGAGCAGCCGCAGCACGCCAAGTGTCAGCGGCGGGATCGCGTCGAAGGTCCCCGCCGAGACGGCGTACATGCCGCCCCAGAGCGCGGCGGCAGCGAGCAGGTCGAAAATCGCGCCTCGCGACGGGGACCGAACCGCGGCCCCGGCGTCGACGTCAGCCCCGGCCGACGCCGGGGGCATTTCTGGTGCCGCAGCTCGGGCAGGTCACGCGGGTCCTCGGCTGGAGATGGCGGGGAGCGTACACGAGCTGCGCGGTGACCGGGAAGCGTCACCTTCCCGGCTGCCCGCACGCTCGTCCGGAGGGTCAGATCGTCCCGGCGGCCCGCAGGCGCTCGATCTCGGCGGGCCCGCACCCAAGCTCCCCGAGGATCTCGTCCGAGTGCTCGCCGAGGAGCGGCGGCGGCGTGCGAACCGTGGCCGGCGTGGCCCCCAGCATGAACGGCGGCGCGACCTGGCGGACCGGGCCCAGCATGGGATGCTCCAGCTCGACGAGCGATCCGAGCGCCGCCACCTGGGGCGCCGCGAAGGCGGCCGCCAGGTCGTTGATGGGGCCGGCTGGCACATCGTGCGCCGCGAGCCGCGCCAGCCAGCTCGCGCTCGTCGCGGCGCCCAGGATGGCAGCGATCTGCGGGCGGAGCGACTCCCGGTTCGAGACGCGCACCCCGTTGGTCGCGAACCGCGGGTCATCCGTGAGCCGGGGCGCACCAAGTGCGCTGCAGAAGCGCGCCCACTGGCGCTCGCTGCCCACGGCCACCGCGATCCATCCGTCGGCTGTCGCGAACGTCTCGTACGGGACGATGTTCGGGTGCGCGTTGCCGCGGCGCGTCGGTGCCGTGCCCGTGACGAAGTAGTTCTGGGCCTGGTTCGCGAGCCAGGCGAGCGTCGACCCGAGCAGCGAGATGTCGATCCGCTGGCCACGACCAGCCGCGGGCGAGCCCGGCCGATCGCGGCCGGCGAGCGCCGCGACGACGGCGAGGGCGCCGAGCATGCCCGTCGTGAGGTCGCTCACGGCAACGCCGGTCTTGGTGGGCAGGCCGCCCTCCGCGTCGGGGGCGCCGGTGATCGACATGAGCCCGGAGACGGCCTGGACGATGAAGTCGTAGCCGGGGAAGGCCGCCTCGGGTCCCGTCGGGCCGTAGCCGCTGATCGCGAGGTGCACCAGCCGCGGGTTGAGCGCCTCCAGCGCGGCGTCGTCGAAGCCGAGGCGCGCGAACCCGCCCACCCGGAAGTTCTCCACGACCACGTCCGACCGCGCCAGCAGGCGACGCAGCACGTCGCGCCCAGCGCTGGCCCGCAGGTCCAGGCGGATCGAGCGCTTGTTGCGGTTCGCGGCGAGGAAGTACGCGGCCGTGCCCGGGTCGTCGGGGCCACCAATTCCCGGGGCCACCCACGGCGGGCCCCAGCCGCGCGTCGCGTCGCCCTCCGGCGGCTCCACCTTCACGATGTCCGCGCCGAGGTCTCCGAGCAGCATCGTGCAGTACGGCCCGGCCAGGACGGTGCTGCAGTCGGCCACGCGGATGCCGGCGAGAGGGCCGGGGGCGAGCGGTGCAATCATCGCGACAGCGGCGCTGGCATGCCGCCGATGGTACGGCGCCCGTGACGGACAAGCCGCTCGCGACGCCGCGCGGGCGCCCACCGCCGGGAGCAGGCCGCCGGGAGCGGGCTCCAGCCTGGGCCGACGACGCCTCGACCGACCGATCCGCACGTCGCGGGTAGCATGCGCGGATGGAGACGACACCCGCGACCCCGCCCCCCGACCATCGCTGGACCCTGATGCTCGTCCATGCCCATCCGGACGACGAGACGATCGGCACGGGCGGCGTGATGGCGAGGGCGGTCGCGGACGGTCACCGGGTGGTGCTGGTCACCTGCACTCGCGGCGAGCTGGGCGAGATCGTCGTCCCCGAGCTGGACACGCCCGCGAACCACCGCCGTCTCGGAGAGATCCGGGCGGCCGAGCTCGAGGCGGCGATGGACGCGCTGGGCGTCACCGAGTGGGAGAACCTGGGCTACCGCGACTCGGGGATGATGGGCCAGCCGGGCAACCACGACCCGCGCAGCTTCTGGCAGGCAGATCGGGACGAGGCGATCGGGCGGCTCGTCTGGATGGTTCGCCGCTACCGCCCCGACGTCATCACCGGCTACAACTCCTTCGGCGGCTACGGGCACCCCGACCACGTGAACGCGCACCGTGTCGCGGTCGGCGCGTTCTACCGGGCGGGCGATCCCGAGTGGTACCCGGAGCAGATCGCGCCGGAGCACGGCGGGACCGGGCCGGCCGAGGCGGACGGCGGCCTCGCGCCGTGGGCACCGGCGAAGCTCTACGAGCAGGCGATGGGGCGCGCCCGGCGCGAGGCGATGGCGGCCCGGATGGAGGCCGCGGGCGTGCGCTCGTTCTGGTCACGCCCTGACGCGGCGGACGCGGCGGCCGTGGAGGCCTGGGAGACGTTCATGCGCCGGTCCACCGTCGACGACGAGGAGATCACGACGCGGGTGGACTGCGCCCGCTTCACGACGCAACGCTGGGCGGCCCTCCTGGCCCACCGGACGCAGCTCTCCGCGGAGAGCCCGCTGCTGGCGATGGGCCCCGACGCGATGGCGGAGGCCATGGGCGACGAGACGTTCATCCTGCGCGCGGCGCGCGTCACGACCCACTTCCCGGAGGCCGACCTCTTCGAGGGGCTGGACTGAGGAGGGCGTGGCGTTCAGCGGCGGATGATGGCGGACCCGACCGGATTCGAACCGGCGATCTCCTGCGTGACAGGCAGGCATGTTGGGCCGCTACACCACGGGTCCACGGCCGGCAGATCGTAGCAGAGGCCGACCGGACCTGTCGCTTCGTGACCGGCACCTCGCCGGCGGCCGTCGCCGGGCGCACCGGCCCGCAGACGCGCCCGCGCGCAAGCCGCGATATCCTCGCCGGGCCATGCCACGAATCGACCTGCGCTCGGACACCGTCACCCACCCGACTCCCGCCATGCGGCGCGCGATGGCGGACGCGGAGGTAGGCGACGACGTCTTCGGCGACGACCCGACCGTCAACGCGCTCGAGGAGCGCGCCGCGGCGCTGCTCGGGAAGGAGGCCGGCCTCTTCGTCGCGTCGGGAACCATGGGCAACCTCGTCGCCCAGATGGCCCACCTGGACCGGGGCCAGGAGACGATCGCCAGCGCCGAGAGCCACATGGTGATGGACGAGGCTGCCGGGCACGCCGTGGTCGTGGGGACAAGCATGCGCGCGCTCCCCGACCGCCCGGACGGGACGCTGGACCTCGCGCTCGTCGCGGAGTCGTTTCGCGACCCGTCCGATCCGCACGAGCCGATCAGCGGCCTCGTGGCCATCGAGAACACGCATGCCCACTCGATGGGCCAGCCGCTGGGGGTCGCGTACACCCAGGCGGTCGCGGACGTGGCCCACGCGCATGGCGTGCCCCTCCACGTCGATGGCGCCCGCTTCTTCAACGCGGTCGTGGCGGAGGGCGTGACCCCGGCCGCGCTGGCCGGGCCGGCCGACTCCGTCACGTTCTGCCTGAGCAAGGGCCTCGCCTGCCCGGTCGGCTCCGTCCTGGTCGGCTCGCGCGCCTATATCTGGCGAGCGCGGCGCGCGCGAAAGCTCCTCGGCGGCGGCATGCGCCAGGTCGGCGTGCTGGCGGCGCCGGGCCTGCTCGCGCTCTCGGATGGACCCGACGGGATGATCGCCCGCCTCGCCGAGGACCACGCGAACGCCCGACGCCTGGCCGAAGGGTTGGCGGACCTGTCCGGCATCGAGTCGCCCGGCGGGGTCGCGCAGCCCACGCTGGGCCGCCTGGACCCTGCGCGTGCCCGGACCAATTTCGTGGTCTTCCGGGTCGCCCGCGACCGGGCCGCGTTCCTCGACGCGCTCCAGGCCCGGGGCGTGCTGATGGTTCCCTATCCGCACGGGACGATCCGGGCAGTGACCCATTACGGGATCACGGCTCGCGATGTCGACGTGACGCTCGCGGCGGTGCGCGACGCCCTGGCCGAGACCGCCGGGGCAGGCCCGGTCCCGGCGCGGGCCGGCGCCTGAGCCGGACGGGCGTGCTCATCATTCCCTCGATCGACCTGGCCGGCGGCCGCTCGCGCGTCGTGCACTGGCCGGGCGCCGCGGCCGGGGCCGGGGCTCCCAGCGACCGGCCCGAGGTGATCGCCGAGCGCTTCGTCGCGCAGGGGGCGAAGGTCGTCCATCTCGTCGACTTCGACGGTGCCCAGCAGGGTCGCCCGGCGAACCTGGAGGCCATCGGGCGGGTGGCGGGCCGGGTCGGCGTGCCACTCCAGGTCGCGGGCGGCATGGAGGGCGCCGACAACATCCGGCTGGCGTTCGCCGCCGGTGCAACCCGGGTCGTGCTCGCGATGGGCGTCGCGGACGACCCGCTGACACTGCGCGCCTGCCTCGAGGTGGCCGGGGACTGGCTGGCCGTCGGCCTGGACCCGCGCCCCGACCGGTTCGCCGAGTACCCGTGGAAGCGTTCGCGCCGTCCGAGCTTCGACGACGTGACCGGCGAGCTCGCCGGCCTGGGCGTGCGACGCTTCGTGCTCTCGCACGGTGGCGCGGCGCCAGATCCGGCGCTCGTCGAGCGCCTCGTGCGCGACCTCGACGTCGAGGTCGCGATCGCCGGCGGGGTCACGGACCTCGCGGGCATTCGTCGCCTTCGGGACGCCGGCGCGACCGGCATCCTCCTCGGGGAGGTCCTCCTCTCCGGCCGCATCGATTACCCAGCCGCCATGGAGGCCGCCGCATGACCGTTCGATCCATTCGCCGTCTGCTCCCCCTGGCCGCGGGGGCCGCGCTCCTGCTGAGCGCCTGCTCCGGGAGCGCCACGCCGGCGCCGTCGGCAGCGGCCCAGAACACCGCGGCATCGTCGGCCGCGGCATCGTCTCAGCCCGCGACGTCGGCATCCCCGGCCGCGGCGTCAGCCGCCCCCGCCGCGTCAGCAAGCCCGAGCACCGGCGTGGCGGCAAGCGCCGCCACGAGCGCCTCCGGCTGCCCGACCAGCGCACCGGCGCCGATGGCCGCGACGGACACCGCCACGGTCACCCTGTCCACCGCAAAAGGCGACATCGTGATCAAGGTGACCGGCTCGCTGGCCCCGCACGCCACGGCTAACTTCGTCGCGCTCGCGGCGTGCGGCTTCTACGACGGCGTGGTGTTCCACCGGCTCGTGCCCGGTTTCGTGATCCAGGGCGGCGACGGGGAGTTCGGCCGCGTTCCGAACGTGGATGCCTCGCAGGTCGGGACCGGCGGCCCCGGCTACACCATCACTGACGACCCGGTGACGACCCAGTACAAGCGCGGGACCGTGGCGATGGCGCGCACGAGCCAGCCCAACTCGCAGGGCTCCCAGTTCTTCATCGTGCTGAACGACGGGGCAGCCGGCGCGCTCGCTTCCGTCAACACGTATGCGATCGTCGGCGAGGTGACGTCCGGGATGGACGCCGTGGACGCGATCGCGGCGATGCCAAACTCCGGCGAGCCGGACAACGCCGCGCTCAACCCGCTGCCCATCACGACGGCCACCGTGACGCATCCCTGAACGCGGCGTCGGCGAACCTGGCACCGCCTCCCAGCCACCCCAATCCAATCGAAGGAGCACCCGTGACGAAGGCAACCATCGCGACCACCAAGGGCGACATTGTGGTCGAGCTCGACGACGTCGGGACACCCAAGGCAGCCGGCAACTTCATCAAGCTCGCCCGGCAGGGCTTCTACGACGGCGTCATCTTCCACCGCGTGATCCCGGGCTTCGTCGTCCAGGGCGGCGACGGTGAGTTCGGGCGCCAGGACGAGAAGGGCCAGATCCGCAATCCGGGCCGCGTCGGCACTGGTGGGCCCGGCTACAAGTTCGAGGACGAGCCGTTCACCGGCGACTACCATCGCGGCGCCCTGGCGATGGCGAACGCCGGCCCGAACACGAATGGGTCCCAGTTCTTCATCTGCCACCAGGACCTGCGCGGGAAGCTGCCCAAGAACTACACCCGCTTCGGCCAGGTGCTGAGCGGGATGGACGTGATCGACGCCATCGCCGCGGCACCCCGAAACAGGAACGACTTCCCGGAATCGCCGGTCGCCATGCTCTCCGTGACGATCGAGGAAGCCTGAGGGCGTTCCGCCGCAGGGAGGCGTCCCCGGTCGGGCGGCGAGCACGCTCCGCCCGGGACGTCGCGGCCGGGACGTCGCGGCAGGGCGCAGTTCGCAACCTTTGGCCAGCCGCACGCTCCGAATGTTGCGAGATATTAATACGCGGACGGCCAAAAACCCTTCGCGCTGTGGCCTTCCGCAGGGTACAGTAGAGGCCGTCGCGCAAGCGACGCTGCTGCCCTAGTTACAGGGTCATGGGTAGGTAGGGTCAGGGTAGTCGGTGCAGCCGGCGTGATAGATGCCCTTGTAACGTGGCAGAAGACGATCGGGTAACCGGTCGACCCTTCACCGGGACAGCATTCGAGGCGGCTCCTTCGGGAGCCGCTTCGACGTTTCCGGGGCAGGGGCGCCCGGAGGGAGTACAATCCCGCCTCGCGGCGCCGCATCGGCGCCCGCCCGCGCGCCTGTAGCTCAGCGGATAGAGCGTCGGCCTCCGGAGCCGAAGGTCGCAGGTTCGAATCCTGTCGGGCGCGCCATTTCAACCTCTTCGGGCATCGCCAGGGCGAGCCCGTGCGCGTGGGCAGCCGGCGTGAGCCGTGCGCTCACGAATGAGCGCCCCGCGACGACGATCCGCTCGTAGATCGCGTGGAGCAGGTCCGCCTTGGCCTCGGGCACGTCGGCAGCAGTCCAGGGCGCCGCGAGGGCACGCAGCCACGCGACGGCTCGCTCAGCCGGCACCGCAACCTGCGCGGTGTCCTCGTACGCCCTGTGACGAGGGGCGCTCCACTCCCAGTCCGGAGAACTGAGCGCCCGGCGCGAAGTCGTGGGCGAGCGAAATGGGACAGACGGCCCGTGACCTCGCGCCTACTCGGAGACTAGCCTCGGCGCACCGGACCGCAATTCAGGAAGGCGACGACCGAGCCTAGCCGGCGGGGGCTGCGGACCGGACCTGCGAGCCGGGCCTTCTGCTCCGCACGTCGGGGAAAGAGCCAAAGTCGTGCATCGGCGCCGTGCGCCGCACAAGATCCAACGTGGCCCATACCGTCGAGGATTGCAGGGATGGTTCACCAGATGACTCGTCGCGGCGTGGTAATGGCGATCGCAACCCTCGTCATCGCCAGTTTCAGCAGCTCGGGTCCATCCGCGACGGCTACCAGCAATAGCCCGGCACCAGCGATCACCCCGTCCTCACGGGCTCTGGGCACGCTCACGGTTGGTGCGCCGGTCAAGATCGCCGAGGGCGTCGCAACTCCCGGGAAGGACGCCTCCATCCTTGGATCAACGTCGGATCCGGATCTCCAGGGGTTCGAAATCTCCGTTCCGGCCGGGGCGTACACCGCCAAGACCGCCTTTTCGGTCACTGCGGCTCCGATCACCGACTCGTCGTTCGGCCCGCTGGTGAAACCGGTCAGCTCACTCATCACCATCGAGAATGGCGGTGGATATGCCGCGACACCGGTGGCCGTGCGCATCCCCGCCAAGATCCCGGCCGACAAGGTGGCCGGGGCCTTCTTCTACGATGAGCAGACCAGCGCGCTCGAAGGGGTGCCCGTCGTCGACCGGGACCCGACCGGCTTGACCGTGGTCACCCGCCACTTCTCCTCGATCTTCGTGGCCATCGCCGCGGGGGGCTTGCCGGACGAAGTGGACTCGGGCTTTGTCCCCGCCCTCGATGCCTGGCAGATCCCCAATCCCGGGGCCTATGTGGAACCGGACGGTTACTGTTCGGGTGACGCGGTCTCGGCCATGTGGTACTTCCTCGAGCAGCATCGGGCTGCCGGGGCGGCTCATCTTTATGGCCTATTCGATAACAACGGCGGGACCAAGACCCCGGCCCTCTGGCAGGACGACGCCCACGCGATTCGCCTGGCCGCCACCGTCCAGAAGAACACCGATTGGAACAGCTTTGCCTCCAACTTCTTCTGGCGCAATCAGTCGCTCGCCGGAGCCCTGGCCTATGACGCCTTCCGCTATGCCATCGCGGTCACCGGGGAGCCCCAGCTGATCTTCGTCAAGGGAGCCAGCGGAGGCCACGCCATGATCGTGTACAAGGTCGATGCCACTCACCTGTGGATCGCCGATCCCAACATCCCCGGCGATCCGCGTCCGGCGGACTACGACCCGGCCAGCAAGACCCTGTCCCCCTACGTCGGTACTGACACGTTTCCGATCCTGATGTACGCAGCCAAGAGCGCCATCGCGCCCTGGCCGGAGCTGGCCGCGGACTGGGCCCAGTTCGAAGCCGGAACCATCGGCAACGACATCTTCCCGACGGTGGATTTCTCGGTTCGGACCAAGCCCGATGATGCTCGCTCAGACGAGCCGCTGGTCAGCGGCTACCAGACCGACGCGGCCGGGATCACCATCGTCTTCCGCAGCGACGTGGACGGGACAATCGTGACCCCATATCTCGGGGCCAACGAGACACAGAAGCTGGCCGTCGCAACCTTGGCCGGCGAGACCTCCACTGAGGTCACCATCCCGCTGGCCGAAGGGGAGAACGATCTCGGCCTGCTGATAGAAGCTGCGCCCAGAACCTTTGCCTCCCAGAAATGGGCCGGGTTCGAACGCTTCACCGTCATCCGCCTGGCCGCTTCGCCCACCCCTTCGCCCACCCCCGCTCCGAGCTTCGGCGAGGCGGTGCGGATCACCATCAACGCCGACGTGCTGACCGGCTACGACAGCACCTCCACCTGCCCGGCCGAGGTCACCCTGGCCTTCACGCCATCCGGCGGGGACCCGACGGGTACCGGGGCAGCTTTCGCCGCAGCCGGCGTCGGCCTGTGGGCCAAATGCACCAATATCGCGGTCAGCCCCATCGACGCCTCCGGCACCTTTGACGGGCACACCTTCGCCCTGGACCAGGGCCGCTGGACCTACACCGGCACGTTTGACGGCAGTACCGCCACCATCAGCGGCCAAGGTCGGACGCTGGTCTTCCCGCTCGGTCCCTAGGCCCCGAGCGATTCGAGCGAGCGCGAGAGGCCGTGATCAAGCATCCGGGTCCGGCCGTCGGGTCTTCGTCAAGGTCAGCGACGCCTGACGGGTCGCCGAGAACGTCGCCGTCGAGGTTCGTCATCAGCCCGTGAGGGAGATTCATCGAACCCAGCTTGATGGGCCGCGGCCGCAGCGCTATCGGCCGCATCGGACGCGGGTCGGTGTTCTGGGCGGAGAGCGTGACGCCGGTCCGCCGCCCGCTCTCCGCCCCGGGCGCTACGCTGCCCCCGCGCGATCACGCGGCAGAAGGGCTCGGAGGCACGACCGATGAACGGCGCGGAGATTCCAGAGGGCGTCGAGATCGAGCAGGTGTGGGCGATCGAGGCGGAGTTCGCGCCCGACGGAGAGGCGCGACGTCGACCCGTCCGCCATGCCCATCTCGCCAACCTCGCCCAGCTGATGCGCGAGGGAGTGGTGGTCGTGGCGGGCGCGGCGGGCCATGTCGAGTCAGCGTTCATCGTGGTTCGGGTGGCCGACGAGGCTGCCGCCCGTGACCTTGCCGAGCACGACGTGTACTGGACGTCGGGCGCCTGGGCACGCATCCGTGTCCGGCCGTATGGTCTCGTCCGGCTCAGCGACGCCTGACAGATCGGCGACGCGCTCGAACGCAGTTGCACATCGCCGGTGGACGTCGAGCCCCTGTCACTCGGCCGAACGGCGCGCCCAAGATCAAGTCCATGTTTGTCGGAGGCGACGTTCGTGGAGCACACCGCACGCGAGTCCAGCGAGATTCACGATCCCGAGATCCTGGCCCGGGCCCGCAGCGTGATCGAGGCCTGCGCCTCCCCAGAGGAGATCCAGCAGGCCGTCCTCGACGCGGTTGCGCGCAACGAGGAGTGGCGGGGCCGGAGCTGCGTCAACCTGCTGGCCCCCGAGGCCCCGACCAGCCCGACCGTGCGGGCCCTTCTCTCTTCGGAGGTCGGGACGCGGGCCGCCGAGGGCCACATCGGGCCGCTCAACCGCTGGTTCGCCGGGACGCGCCACATCGATGAGATTGAGGCGCTCTGCGTCGAGCTCCTGAAGCAGGCCCTCTCGGCCCGCTACGCGGAGCATCGCCTCGTGGCGAGCATGATCGGCAATCTCGCCGTCTACACCGCGCTCACAGAGCCGGGCGACGTCATCATGAGCGCCGCCCAGCCAGTCGGCGGCCACTCGTCCAACCGCGTCGACGGCCCGGCCGGCGTCCGCGGGCTCAGGATCGTGGACATTCCCTTCGATCCACTCGAGCTCGAGGTCGACCTCGACGCCTTCCGGCGCCTCGCCCCGCTGGTACGGCCGCGCCTCGTGACCCTGGGCCTCTCGATGACGCTCTTTCCCTTCCCGGTGCGGGAGATACGCGAGGTGGTGGACGATTGGGGCGGCCGGATCTTCTTCGACGGCGCCCACCAGCTGGGCTTGATTGCCGGTGGCCAGTTCCAGGACCCTCTGCGCGAGGGCGCGGCGGTGCTGACGGGCTCGGCCGGCAAGACGTTCAGCGGGCCACAGAGCGGGGTCATGGTGTGGGACGATCCATCCCTGACGGAGTCCCTGGGGCAGGCGGTCTTCCCGGTGCTGGCAGCCACGCACCAGGTCAACCGGGTGGCTGCGCTGGCAGTCTCGGCAGCCGAGATGATCGCCTTCGGTCGGACGTACATGGCCGAGATCGTCCGCAACGCCCAGCGCCTTGGCGCTGCGCTCGACCGGCGCGGCATCCCCGTGCTGGGAGCGCACAAGGGCTACACCCGGACTCACCAGGTGATCCTCGACGTGCGCCGCTTCGGTGGTGGGCTGGACGCCGCGCGGCGGCTCGAGCAGGCGAACATCATCACGAACAAGAACCTGATCCCGAGCGATCGCGCCGACGCCTGGGACCGCCCGGGCGGCCTGCGCCTTGGCAGCATCGAGGTGACGCGCCTCGGGATGGGCGAGGCCGAGATGGATACGATCGCGGACTTCATCGCCCGGGTCCTCGTCGAGCAGGTCCCTCCGGAACAGGTCGCCGGCGACGTGGCCGACTTCCGGCGTCCGTTTCAAACGCTCTACTACTGCTTCGACCACCCCTCGCCACCGCAGCAGACGGGACCCGCCGCTCGCTGAA
>CAZKXK010000002.1:0-32539 GCA_964556585.1 uncultured Anaerolineaceae bacterium | reverse complement strand
GATGCGCCCGCCTCGGCGGAGAGCATACGCGGCCGCTCGCCGAGCACGATCGCCGGCGGCACCGCCACGGCCGTCACCCCGGCCGCGACCAGGAACAGCACCACCATCGTCTCGGACGCCTTGCGGGCCGCCCACGCCTCCAGGGCATTCACGACGAGCGGGTCGTGGAGCGAGCGAGTCGCCAGCGCCGCCGGGACGATTGCCTTGTACGCGTCGGGCGACGCGTAGACGTCGGCCGAGAACCGGCTGATCGCGGTGGAGCCGTAGGCCGTCAGGACGGCCAGCCCGACCGCCATCACGATCATCCGCGCGACCGTGACGGTTGCGCTCGCCGCCCCGAACCGGCGCCGTCCAACCGCTTCCACCGCCGCCGTCGAGCGCGGCGTGACCGTCAGGCCGAAGCCCAGGCCGAAGAGGCCACCCCCGGCCGCGACGGCCCCCAGGTCGATGTCCGCCGTCCAGGTTCCCATCCACGCCAGGCCCGCGATCGACGCGACGAGTCCGACCAGGGTCACCGCGCGCAGCGAGACCCGGCGGACCAGCCAGCCCGACGCGAGGGCGCCGACGGCAGTCGCGAAGGCCAGCGCCCCAAGCGCCACGCGCTGCTGGTCCGGACCGCCGTACAGGACTCGGTCGACGAACACGGCCGCGCCCACGATCGCCGTCGCGAAGCCATATCCGGTCAGGAGCGAGATCAGGGCGGCCGAGCTGAACACGCGGTTCGTGAAGAGCCGCGGGTCGAGGAACGGGTCCGGCCGTCGGAGCCCGCTGACCACGGCAGCGACCCCCGCGGCGATGCCGAGCGCCAGCAGCCCGACCGACAGCAGGATCGGGTCGACCCCGAGCGTCTCGCCGGCGCCGCCCGTCTCGCCGAGCAGCGTGACGCCCAGCAGGATCGCCCCGGCCGCGATCGTGAAGAGGACCGCCCCGGCCAGGTCGAGGCGAGCCCGCGTCCGGGGGGTGTCCCAGCCCGCCGTGGCCGCCCACCCGAGCGCGAGCGCAGCGATCCCGATGGGGACGTTGACGTAGAAGACCCACCGCCAGGCAGGAGCGACAAGCCCGGGGAGCGGTCCCCCGAGGATCCCGAAGCGGGCCAGCGCCTCCTGCGGTCGGAAGGCCCCGAGGATTGCGGCGCCCAGGAAGGGACCCGCCGCCATGCCCAGGAAGGTGAGCGCCCCGATGATCCCCAGCGCTCGGGGCCGGGCGTGTCCCTCGTACAGGTGCGAGGCCGCGGCCGTGGCGACCGGCACGAGCGCGCCGCCGCCGAGTGCCTGCACGATGCGCCCGACGATCAGCCCATCGAGCGTCCCGGCGCTGCCGGCGAGCAGCGATCCCAGCGTGAAGAAGACGAGCGCGCCGAGGAACAGGCGCCGGGCGCCCCACAGGTCGGCCAGCCGACCGGCGAGCGGCATCGTGCCCACGTAGACCAGGAGGTACGCGTTGATGATCCAGCTGGCGTGGCGGAGGTCGGTCCACGAGCCCAGGTTTGCGACAATGGCCGGCAACGCCACGGCCGTGATCATCAGCTCGAGGCCAGCCAGGAAGACGCCAGCGGCCAGCACGGCGAGCAGGACGAGCGCGGCCCGGCGGTCCATGCTTGGAGTGTAGGGGAGGGCTCGCAGCACCGATGCCGGCCGGCCTGGAGATCGAGCGGAAGTACCTGCTTTCCGGCGCGCCCTCGGACGCGGAGCTGGCAGCGCTGGGCGCGCAGCCGCACCGGATCGAACAGGTCTACCTCCGATCCGAGGGCGACTGGGTCCGCCGGGTCCGGAAGGTCGAGGCGGGAGGCCGGACCCGCTACGTGGCGAACCGGAAGCGCGAGATCGCCGGGATCACGAGGGAGGAGCACGAGGAGGAGCTGGATTCGGCCTCCTACGATCGGATCCTGCTCAACGACGCAGATCCGGCCCGCCGTCCGGTCCGCAAGGTGCGCCACGTCTTCCCGTTCGCCGGCCATGTGCTGGAGCTGGACGTCTTCGTCGATCCGCCCGGCCTCGTCCTGCTCGAGGTGGAGCTGGAGGACGCGGCCGAGGTTCCGCCACTCCCTCCAGTGATCCTCGCTCACCTGGTCCGGGAGGTCAGCCTCGAGAGCGCCTACATGAACCACGAGATCGCCCTCCGGCCGCCGCCACCGGCCGAACTGGCGCTTGACGACGAGCGTCGCGGCGGGGCACGCTCCACGTCATGAACGACGTGGACCCGGACCGCGACGACGAGCTGGACCTGCCGCCCGCCGAGGCGGAGCGCGACCGACGCCGGGATCACGACCTCCGCGCGGCGGAGCGCGAGGGGATGCGCACCGGGCTGGCGAAGCAGTTCAAGCAGGTGCTCGACGCGCAGCTGAAGCGTGCCCGCGAGGCGGAGGAAGAGCTGCTCGTCGAGGAGCGTCGAACGCGCGAGCCGAAGGGCTCGCACCGCGCGCGCCGCGGGGCCGGGCACCCGCCGGAGTGAGCCTGGGTCCGGCGCCGGTGGCGACGGACCACGCCTGCGCTCGAATCCGGCACGCCACATCGAGCTCGTGGCCGTCCCCTCCCGGACGCGTGCCAGCCCGGCAGGCGTTCGCGCGTGTCGAGTTTGACTCACTGCGCAACGTTGTGCAAGAATGTACGCATGTCATGGAGTGTTATGAGCGGATCTGCCACCGACGCGGTCCTCCGGGACCTTGCGCCCCAACGGCGGCAGCGAATCCGCTCGATCGTCGAGTCGCGCGGCGCTGCGCGTCTCGATGAGCTGAGCACGATCCTCGGCGTCTCGCAGGCGACCATTCGGCGCGACCTGGACGAGCTGGCGGCGGATGGCGCGGTTCGGCGCGTCCACGGGGGAGCCGTCGCGATCGGCGAACGCCCGAGCGAACCCCACTTCGACGTCAAGGCCGTCGAGGCCGCCGCGGAGAAGGAGCGCATCGCGGCCCGGGCGCTGGAGCTGCTCGCCCCGGATGACACCGTCTACCTCGACAGCGGGACGACCGTGCTCGCCGTCGCCCGGATGCTCCGGGGGTGGGATCGGCTGACGGCGGTCACGAACAGCCTGCCGGCCGCGACCGAGCTGGCCGGCCGGGGCCCGCGCCTCATCGTCGTCGGGGGTGAGTTCCGGGAGCGGAGCCAGGCCCTTGTCGGTCCGCTCACGCACCCCCTCCTGGAGAGCATCCACGTCGACCGGGCTCTCATGGGCACGTACGCCCTGTCGCTCGAGGAGGGCATGACGACCACCGACCCGGCCGAGGCCTCCACCAAGGAGCTCGCGCTGTCGCGAGCCCGCGAGGTGATCCTGCTGGCCGACAGCCGGAAGTTCGGAACCAGCTCGCTCGTCGGCGCCGGGCGACTCGATGCCATCGACATCCTCGTGACCGACGACGGGATCGATGCGGGCGCCGTCCGCGACCTCGAGCAGCGGGGCATCAAGGTGATCAAGGCATGAGCGCCATCGCGCCCCGACCGGGGCGAGCGACCGGCGCGGAATCGGAGGTTCCCATGACAACGGCGGCCGCGTTTCTGAGCGACCATCGGCCCGATACGCAGCCGTTCGAGGAATCGGCCGGGA
Organism: uncultured Anaerolineaceae bacterium; assembly: GCA_964556585.1. GTDB lineage: Bacteria > Chloroflexota > Limnocylindria > Limnocylindrales > CSP1-4 > CTSoil-043. The sequence continues at coordinate 28,999 of CAZKXK010000002.1, read as the reverse complement.
CCATCAGCGGGTTCGCCTATTCGGGCACGCTCGCGACCGAGATCGCCGCCGGCGGGATCACGGGCGCCGAGGCGCTCGACCTGCTCGACGACATGCTTGCCATCCGCGAGCTGGAGGACACGATCGTCCGGCTGCGCTCGGGCGGCTACGAGCCGCTTCCCGGCTACGACTACCGGGGCCCCACCCACGTGTCGATCGGACAGGAGGCGTCGCCCGTCGGCGCATGCAGCGTCCTGCGTGTCGACGACAACATCACGAGCTCCCACCGCGGACATGGCGATGCGGTGGCCAAGGGCTTTGCCGCGATCCGCTCGATGTCCGACGCGGCGCTTCGGGCGCGCGTCCCGGGCTCGGCCGGCGGCACGCGCGGGGAGCTCCTGGAGGCCGCCCTGGAGGAGCACATCTACCGGGTGATCGCGGAGCTTTTCGGCAAGGACGAAGGGTACGGCGCCGGGCGGGGCGGCGGGATGCACATCGGCGATTTCTCGACCGGCAACCTGGGGGCCAACGCGATCGTCGGCGGTAGCGTCCCGATCGCGACGGGCGCCGCGATGGCACACCGCCATGAGCGCACGGACCAGGTCGTTTGCTGCTTCGCGGGTGACGGCGCCTACGCCAATGGCGTGGTGCTCGAGTCGCTCAACTGGGCCGCCCAGGCCCAGTGGACCAATCATCTCGCCGGCGACCACGCCTATGGGCTCCCCGTCATCTACTTCATCCAGAACAACCACTACGGGATGACCCACCACACCGACGACGAGGTGATGGGGATCCGCCACCTGGCTCGCCGCGCGGCCGGGTTCGCCGAGAACAACATGCATGCCGAGACGGTCGACGGCATGGACGTCCTGGCCGTCCGCGACGCGGTCCGGCGCGCCGTGGCGCTCTGCCGCGCGGGCGACGGTCCGGTCCTCATCGAGGCCAGCACCTATCGCTACTACGGGCACTCCCTGTCCGACCCCCGCAACGAGTACCGGACGCGTGACGAGGAGGCCGCCTGGCGGGCGGTCGACGCGATCGAGCGCCTCAAGCGGCAGATCCTCGCGGCCGGAGTGGCTGACGAGGCCGCCGTCAGCGCGGTCGAGACCAGGGTCCGCGAGCGCAACGCGCGCGCGGCCGTCCGGGCCTCCCAGGCGACGGATCCCGATCCAGCCGATGCGCTCAAGTTCCTGTACACGGAGACCACCTCGGACACGCTCCCGGCGGGACTGGGCGAGGTCGCCCTCTTCGCCCCCCTGCCCGTCTCCAAGCAGGGCGTCGACGGCGCGATCACGTACCGCGACGCGCTCCGCGAGGCGCTGGCGGAGGAGATGGTCCGCGACCGGCGGGTCATCTTCTATGGCGAGGACGTCGCCGACTACGGCGGCGCGTTCAAGCTGACCAAGGGCCTGCTCGAGTCGTTCGGACGGGATCGCGTCTTCAACACGCCGATCAGCGAGGCGGCCATCTGCGGCACGGCCGTCGGCGCGGCGATCGTCGGCCTCCGGCCCGTGGTCGAGCTCATGTACATGGACTTCGCCCTGATGGCGTCGGACCAGATCGCCAACCAGGCCGCCAAGTGGCACTACATGAGCGGCGGGCAGGTGGAGGTCCCGCTTGTCGTGCGGGCCTCGGTGGGCGCCGGGAAGGGCTACGGCGGACAGCACAGCCAGTCCCTGGAGAGCATTTTCACGCACCTCCCCGGGATCTACGTCGTCTACCCCTCGAACCCGGCCGACGCCAAGGGCCTCCTGAAGTCCGCGATCCGCACCAACAACCCGGTCCTTTTCGTCGAGAGCCAGGGCCTCTACCCGGCCAAAGGCCCCGTTCCCGAAGGGGAGCACCTGGTCCCGATCGGCGTCGCGAACGTTGCCCGGGAGGGGACCGACGTCACGCTCGTCGGCTGGGGCCCGGCCGTGCCGGACGCCCTGTCCGCGGCGGATCGGCTGGCGGCCGAGGACGGCGTGGAGGCGGAGGTCGTCGACCTGCGCAGCCTCGTCCCACTGGACCTCGAGACGGTCCTCGCCTCGGTCCGCAAGACCGGCCGCTGCGTCGTTGCCAGCCAGGCCGTCCTCGGCGGCAGCTTCGTGAACGAGGTCGTGGCGCGCATCCAGGAGGAGGCGTTCGACTCCCTCGACGCGCCGATCGCCCGGATCGGCGCCACGAACGGCATCTCCCCGCAGGCCCAGGGCCTGGAGCAGGCGTTCCTGCCCAACGCGGGCGACATCTACGCGGCGGCGAAGGCACTGCTTTGAGCAGCATCGAGCGCACCGGGCGCGTCCGCTGACGACAGAGAGAAGGGCCCCATCCATGGCGCACGCGATCCTCATGCCGAAGCCCGGCCAGATGACCGAGGAGTGCACGGTCATCGCCTGGCACAAGAAGGAAGGCGACCCGGTCGCGAAGGGCGACGTTCTCTTCGAGATCGAGACGGACAAGTCGACGATGGAGGTCGAGTCCTTCGACAACGGCGTCCTGCTGCGGATCATCGCCGCGGAAGGCGCCGTCGTGCCGGTGAACACCGTGTGTGCCTACGTGGGCCAGCCCGGCGAGGCGATCCCCGAGTCGGCGCCGGTCGCGGCCGGCGTTCCCGCGGCGGCGCCCACGGCGGCGCCCGTCACGGCCCCGGCCGCCATCCCGGCCGTCGTCCCGGCTCCTGCGGGCGTTGCCCCGACCCTTACTCCGGCCGGCGCGACGTCCGCCGCGGCCGCGACTCCATCCTCCGCGCCGGACGGCCGGCTGCGGATCAGCCCGCGGGCGAGCCGCGCCGCGGCGGAGGCCGGGATCGACCCCCGTACGATCGCCGGCACCGGCCCCGGCGGGCGAATCACCGAGCGCGACGTCGTGGCCGCGCTCGCCGCGGCGGCGCGTCCGGTGCCGCCCGTCGTGGCGCGGGCAGCTGGCGCCGCCCCGGCACCGACCCCGCTGCCGGTGGCGCCGGTCGAGGGCGAGGACGAGTCACGGCCGCTGACGCGGATGCGCCGCGTGATCGCCGAGCGGCTGACCGCAAGCTGGACCTCCACGCCGCACTTCACGGTTACGGTGGCTGCCGACGTCACCGGGCTCTTCGCCCTGCGTTCCGAGCTCAAGGCCGCGGGAACCAACCTGACGGTGACCGATTTCGTGCTGTCCGCCACCGCGCAGACGCTCGCCGAGTTCCCGGATGTCAACGCGCGGACCGACGGCGTCTCCGTCTGGCCGCGCCCGCGGGTCCACCTCGGCGTCGCCGTGTCGCTTCCCGGCGGCCTGGTCGTCCCCGTGATCCGCGACGCCGATCGACTGTCGCTCGGCGAGCTCCATGACCGGGCGATCGAGCTGGCCGCGAGGGCGCGCGAAGGCACGCTCCCGGTCGACGACATGACCGGCAGCACCTTCACCGTCTCGAACCTCGGCATGTTCGGGGTCGAGGAGTTCAGCGCCATCATCAACCCCGGTGAAGCCGCCATCCTCGCCGTCTCGAGCGCGATCCCGACCGCGGTCGCGATCGGCGACGGCCTGGCCGTCCGCACGCTCATGAAGCTCACGCTATCGGCGGATCACCGGCTGGTGGACGGCGAGATGGGAGCCCGGTTCCTCGGCGCGATCCGCCGGCGACTCGAGGACGTCGGCGCCTTCCGGCAGGCTGCGCAGGACGCCTGAGGGCAGATCCCGAAGGCGGGGCTGCCTCAGACGACGTCCGTCTTGACGTCGAAGGCGCCGACGACCGCGCGCAGCTCGTCGAGGCTCAGGCCCTCGGCGCGCCGGCCCGCGAGCAGGTCCATGTACTCGTAGCGCGCGGCGGTCTCCGCGTACTCGATCCGATCGGCCGCCCGCGTGACCGAGATGTCGGACCGCGTCATGACGCCGTGCTTCGCCCACAGGACGACCCGATGCGTGCGCAGCCCGGCGATGTTCGCCTCCATCAGCTGGGCCGAGCCCGGGACCATGAACGGGAGCACGCCGACTCCCTGGGGAAGGTTGACGATCGTCTCGGGCTCCCAGCGCAGCAGGCGGCGGTTGAAGTACGTCTCGTCGAGATACTCGGGCACGTGGCTGAGATACACGAGGTGCGGGGGCTGGGCGTGCACGACAGCGTGGAAGTTCGTGCCGGTGCGGGCGACCGTGTCGTCGTGGACCCCGAGGTGCGAGTTCCATTCGCTGGTGACCGACTCGAACAGGCAGCGCGGCGACGTGTGGAGCGTGCCGGCTTCTCCGCCCGGGTGAACCAGCACGACGCCGAGATTCGCCGCCGGGTCGGTCGCGATGTCGCGGAGGCGCCGGCCGGATCCGGTGACGATGATCCGCCAGCCCGCCAGGTGCGGCGCCGGCAGGGGCAGCCGGATCTCGGCGGTGACCGGGAACTGGCGCCGAATCTCGAGCGGCCAGCCGACGCTCACCGAGATGTTCCCGGCGCCACCCTCGCTGGCGCCGATCGCCGCGAGGCGGCTCCCGGCTTCGCCGATCGAGACGAGGATCTCGCTGAGGTCGGGGAACGGCTCCTTGACGGACATGCTGGACCTCGGTTCTCGACTGGTGCTTGAGGCTTCGCGTTGGCTGGCGTATTCTATGCCAAGTCGAAAGCAATCGTAAACACCCGCATTGATTCGTTCGGGTGTTCAGGATCCTCCAGGTCCGTGGAAGGGGAAGCGGGACGACGATGAGCGAAGGTGGGAGCAGGCGCCCTGGCCGGCCAGCCGACGAGGGGCGACCCATCGTCAACACGCACATTCACATCCCGCCCAACTTCTCGGCCTTCGAGAGCGCAGAGGACGCCGTCGAGACCGCGGCCGCGGAAGGGGTCCGGGTCCTCGGCACGTCCAACTTCCACGACACGCGCATCTACGCCCGGTTCGCGGAGGCCGCCCGGGCGGCCCGCATCCTTCCGCTCTTCGGCCTCGAGTTCATCTGCGTGCTCGACGACCTGCACGACGCGGGCACGCGCGTCAACGACCCCGGCAACCCGGGCCGCATGTACGTCTGCGGAAAGGGCATCGACCCGTTCATGGCGCCGGCACCTGACGCGGCGGGCCTGCTGGCCCACGCGCGGACCGCGGACGCGAACCGGATGCGCACCATGGTGGCGCTGGTCCGAGCCCGCTTCCAGGAGGCCGGCCTGGAAACCGCGCTGACCCCGGAGAACATCGCGGCGGAGGTCGCGGAGCAATCCGACGTCGCGGGCGGCTGGGTCGTGCTCCAGGAGCGCCACGTGGCGATGGCCTTCCAGGAGGCGGTCTTCCTGGCGGCGGCGCCCGAACGCCGGCGCGACCTGCTGGCCCGGGTGCTCGGGAAGCCGTTCGGCGGTTCGCTCAATGACCCGATCGGCGTCCAGGACGGGATCCGCGCCGGGCTGATGAAGGCGGGCGGGCCGGCCTTCGTGCCGGAGTCGCCGGTCTCGTTCCGCGACGCCATCCGGGTGATCCTCGGGCTGGGCGGCATCCCGTGCTACCCGACGCTGGCGGACGGAGCGTCCCCCATCTGCCCGTGGGAGGAGCCGCCGGCGGCGCTGGCCGAGCGCCTCCAGGCCAGCGGGATCTTCGTCGCGGAGCTGATTCCCGGGCGCAACCGGCCGGAGATCGTGGACGCCTACGTGTCTGCGTTCCGCGAGTCCGGCATCATCGTGATGGCGGGCACGGAGCACAACACCCGGGCGCGGATTCCGCTGGAGCCACGCTGCCTGGACGGGACGCTGCCGTCCCCGGCCGCGCGGGCGGCGTTCTGGGAGGCGACCTGCGTGGTGGCCGCTCACCAGCACCTTCGGGCGACCGGAAAGCCGGGCTACGTGGACGGCGAAGGCCGGCTCAACCCGGGCTTCCCCGACGGCGCCGCGCGGGTCCGATGGTTCGCCGAGATGGGCGCGCAGCTGATCGACGCCGCGTCCGGCGTGGCGGCCCGATGAGCGCCCTGCAGCCCGGACGCCGCGAGCTGCCGCCGAGGCCGGTCGCGACGCTGGACGCCCTTATCGAGGTGGCCCGGCGCTATGGGCGCGACCCCGAGTTCTCGAGAGGCGGGGGCGGAAACGCCTCGGCGAAGGTCGACGGCGTCCTCTACATCAAGCCGAGCGGCGTCGCCCTCGCCACGCTCAGCGTGGACGAGCTCGTCGCGTTGGACATCGAGCCACTCCTCGAGATGCTCCGTTCCGGCGACGCGCCACCGGATGCGGACGGATCCGTGGGGGACCCGGTCATGCGCGCCGGGATGGCAGCGCGGCTGGACGACGCCGGCGGGCGCAGGCCCTCCGTGGAGCTGCTGTTCCACGCCTTCCTGCCCGAGCGCTTCATCCTCCACACGCACCCGGTCGAGATCAACGCCGTCACCTGCAACAGCGACGGCGCGGCCCTCGCCCGGCGCTTGCTCGGCGACCAGGCGCTGTGGGTCTCCTACACGGATCCGGGGCTCCCGCTCGCGCGTGCCATCGTCGATGCTCGCAGCGCCTACGAGGCCCGCACCGGCCGGCCGGCGCCGTCGGTGACCCTGATGCAGAACCACGGGCTCATCGTCGCCGGAGACACGGCGGAGGAGATCGACCAGCGATCCGCGTGGCTCCTCGAGAAGATCCGGGGCGCGGAGGGTCGGCCCTCGGCGCCACCCGCTGGACCCCGCCCCGGAGATCCGCGAGCGGCCGGCGACGACGCGGCTCGCGCGCGTGGCCTGGTCCACGTGATCTCGCCAGCGCTCCGCGGGCTGCTCGCGGGCAGCGACACGCTCCGGGTCGTCACGTTCGACGACGCCCCCCTCGCTGCCACGTTCACCGCCACGCCCGCCGGCCGGGCGTTCGTGCTGGGCGGACCGCTCACGCCGGACCAGATCGTCTACACCGGGTCGTGGCCGCTCCTGGTGGACCTGCCCGACGACGTCCCGGCGGAGGACGTGCCAGGTCTGCTCGACGAAGGCCTGCGGGCGCACCTGGCCGCTCACGGCGCGCTGCCCATCATCGTGGTCGTGCCGGGCCTCGGGTTGTTTGCCGCCGGTGACTCGTGGAGCGAGGCGGACACGGCGCGCCACGTCTACCTCGACTCGCTGCGCGTCGCAGAACGCGCCGTTTCCCTGGGTGGCGTGCGGGCCCTTTCCGACACCGAGCGGACGTTCATCGAGACATGGGAAGCGGAGTCGTACCGGCGTGCCGTCGCGGGTGGGGCCGCCGGTGACGGCCGGCTGGCGGGGAAAGTGGCACTCGTGACCGGCGCCGCCCAGGGTTTCGGGCTCGCCATCGCGGAAGACCTCGTGGCGCAGGGTGGCCACGTCGTGTTGGCCGATCTCAACGCGGCGCTCGCGGAGGCGAACGCGAGGGACCTGGAGGCCCGCTTCGGCCCGGGCCGGGCCTGCGCCGTCAGCATGAACGTCATGGACGAGCAGTCCGTCGCCGACGGCCTCCACGCGACCGTCGTGCGCTACGGCGGCCTCGACCTCCTCGTCTCGAACGCGGGCGTGCTGCGCGCCGGCGGCGTGATGTCCCAGCCCGTGGCCGACTTCGACCTCGTGACGCAGGTCAACTACCGGGGCTACTTCCTGGTTGTCCGGGCGGCGGCCCCGATCATGGCGCGCCAGCACCGCGCGAAGCCCGACCGATGGTGCGACATCATCGAGATCAACTCCAAGTCCGGGCTCGTCGGCTCCAGCCGAAACAGCGCCTACGCGGGGTCCAAGTTCGGTGGGATCGGGCTCACCCAGTCGTTCGCCCTGGAGCTGGTCGGGGACGGGATCAAGGTCAACGCGATCTGCCCCGGCAACTTCCTGGAGGGGCCACTGTGGGCCGACCCGGACAACGGCCTCTTCGTGCAATACCTCCGCGAGGGCAAGGTTCCCGGTGCCACGACCATCGACGACGTGCGCCGTTTCTACGAGGCAAAGGTGCCGATGGGCCGGGGCTGCACGCCGGCGGACGTCCTGGAGGCGCTCTACTACCTCGTCGCCCAGCGGTACGAGACCGGCCAGGCGCTGCCGGTGACGGGTGGCCAGGTGATGTTGAGTTGAGCCGCTGCGCCCACCGTGCGGCCGGTCCGGTCCGCGCCCCACGTGCCCCGACGCGACGAGGAATCGCCCGATGAACCAGACCCAGCCGCCCGTTGCCAACCTGCCGGCGACCCAGCACGCGATCCAGGTCGTCGGGCCCGGCCGGCTGGTCCACAACCGGGCCAAGCCCGTGCATCTGCCGGGCCCCACCCAGCTTGTCGTGAAGGTCGAGGCGGTCGGGATCTGCTTCTCCGACACGAAGCTCCTGAAGGCGTTCTCGACGCACCTCCGGAAGGCCGAGATCTCGGGCGGCATCGACCGGGCGACGCTCGCGGAGATCCCGAGCTATGTGCCGGGCGAGCTGCCCATCGTCCCCGGCCACGAGGTCGCGGGCCGGATCGTCGCGATCGGGGCGGACGTGACGCGGCACTCGGTCGGCGAGCGGGTGCTCGTCCAGACCGACTACCGGCACCTGCCGACCCCGGGGGCGAACGCGGCCTTCGGCTACAACTTCGAGGGCGGGCTCCAGGAGTACGTCCTCCTCGACGAGCGCGTGATCATCGAGCCCGGGACGGGCGAGCGCTTCCTCATCCCCGTCGACGAGACGCCGAGCGGATCCGCCGTCGCCCTCCTGGAGCCGTGGGCATGCGTCGAAGCCTCGTACGCGTCCCGCGAGCGAGGCGCGCTCGCGCCCGGAGGCCACCTGCTCGTCGTGGCGGACGCGGGGCACGCCGTCGAGGGGCTGGCGCCGCTGCTGGCCGCGAGCTCGCCCGCCGACGTGACGGCGGCCGTCGCGGACGACGCGCAGCGGGCGGCGATCCAGGGCGCGGTGGGCCCCGCCCTTCCGGCGCCCGCCTTCGTCCCCGATGCGTCCGCGCTGGCCGCCCAGTCCTTCGATGACATCGTCTACTTCGGCGCCGACGCCGATCGCATCGAGCAGCTCCAGGGGCTGCTGGCGCCGCGGGGCGTGCTCGACCTCGTGCTGGGCGGGACCCGGATCGGGCGAGCCGTGGCGGTCGACGTCGGCAGGATCCACTACGACCTCACGCGCTGGGTCGGCACGCCGGGCAGCGCGGCCGTCGACGGCTACGCGATCGCACCGGCCGACGGCGAGCTCCGGGCCGGCGACCGGGTCGCGGTGATCGGCGCGGCTGGGCCGATGGGATTCATGCACGTCATCCGGGCGGTCACGTCCAGCGTGCCCGGGCTGACGCTCACCGCGGTGGATATCGACGACGGGCGGCTGGCCCATCTCGAGAGCACGGCGCGCCCGCTCGCGGCCGCGCGCGGGATTCCGGCGGCCTTCCTCAACGCCCGCACGACCCAGCTCGAGCCTGGGTTCAGCTACGTCGCCGTCATGGTCCCGGCGCCGTCCATGGTCGCGCAGGCCGTCGAGCTTGCCGGGGAGCGTGCCCGGGTCAACGTGTTCGCCGGGTTCGCGGCCGGGACGCGGGCCGCGCTCGACCTGGACATGCTGGTCGGGAAGGGCGTCTACCTCTTCGGCACCAGCGGGTCGGGGATCCCCGACATGAAGGCCGTGCTGCGGAAGCTCGAAAGCGGGGAGCTGGACACGAACATCTCGGTCGATGCGATCACCGGGATGGAGGGCGTCCCGGAGGCGCTCGCCGCGGTGGAGGCGCGCACGTCCGGCGGCAAGATCGTGGTGTACCCCTCGCTCCATGAGCTGGGCATGGTCCGGCTCGCCGAGATGGCGACCCGCTTCCCGCGCGTCGCGGCGGCCATCCGGGACGGGCGCTGGAACCGCGAGGCGGAGCGCGCGCTCCTTGCCGCCGCGGAGGACGCCGGACGATGAAGGCACTCCGCCTCCACGGACCGGGCGACCTGCGGCTCGCCGACGAGCCGGCCCCGACCCCGGGGCCGGGCGAGGTGCTGGTACGCGTGACGGCCGTCGGCATCTGCGGCTCGGACCTCCACTGGTACGACGAGTCCGCGATCGGCGACGCGGTGCTCACGCGGCCGCTGGTGCTCGGCCACGAGGCGGCGGGCGTCATCGTGGACGGACCGCGCGCGGGACAACGGGTGGCGCTCGACCCGCAGGTCCCCTGCGGCGCCTGCGACACGTGCGCCGCGGGCCGCGGCCACCTGTGCCCGCGGGTTCGGTTCCTGGGCCATTCCGTGACCGATGGGGCGATGCGCGAGCTGCTCGCCTGGCCCGCGGCGAACCTCGTGCCCCTGCCGGACGGGATCGACGATGCCGCGGGAGCCATGCTCGAGCCGCTCGGTGTCGGGATCCATGCCCTCCGCCTGGCCCGCGTGCGGCCCGGCGACTCGGTCGGCGTGTTCGGCTGCGGGCCTATCGGGCTGCTGCTGATCCAGCTGGCGCGCGCCGCCGGCGCCACGACGATCGTGGCCACGGACCGGCTGCCCCACCGGGTGGCCGCTGCCCGGCGCCTGGGCGCGATCGCGGCGCTGGTCGACGGTGGCCGCGAGCGCGACATCCTGCTGGACGCGACCGGCGGGCGAGGAATCGACGCTGCGATCGAGATCGCGGGCGAGGACGACGCGATCGAGACGGCGATCGGGCTGGCCCGACCGGCAGGCACCGTGGTCGTGGCCGGGATCCCGGCCGGCGACAGCTCGTCGATCCCCGTGTCTTCCGCGCGGCGCAAGGGACTCGATCTTCGGTTCTCGCGGCGGATGAACCGGACCTATCCGCGGGCGATCGCCCTGGTCCTGGCCGGCCGGATCGACGTCTCCTCGCTGGTCACGCATCGGTTCGGCCTGGCCGAGTTCGACGCCGCCTTCCGAACCGCCGCACGGCGAGATGGCCTGAAGGTGATCGTGTCTCCGACCCGTCCCGCCGACACCGCGTGACGCCGTGACGGGGCAGGGCGCGCGAATGGTGGCATCCTGACGGCGTGAGTCGCTCGACTCGGCATCCGGCGGCCGCCCTGGCGGCCGCGCACGCTTCGCAGCTGGAGAGACGATGAACCCGACGGGACTCCTGCATCGGGCGGGCCAGAGCCTGTGGCTCGACAACATCACCCGCGATCTCCTGGCCAGCGGGACCCTGGAGCGGTACGCCCGCGACCTCGCGGTCACCGGCCTGACCTCCAACCCGACGATCTACGATCGCGCGATCGCTGGCACCTCCGCCTACGACGAGGCGATCCGGGCGGCCGCGGCCCGCCGGGCGAGCGCCGAGGAGACGTTCTTCGAGCTCGCGCTCGACGACCTGCGCACTGCCGCCGACGTGTTCCGGCCGGTCTTCGACCGGACCAGCGGCGTCGACGGCTACGTGTCGCTCGAGGTCTCGCCCGTCCTCGCCCACGACACCGGGGCAACCGCCCGCGAAGCGGCCCGGCTGCATGCGCTGGGGGCCCGCCCCAACCTCTTCATCAAGATCCCCGGCACCCCCGAGGGGCTGCCGGCGATCGAGGACTCGATCTTCGCCGGCGTGCCGGTGAACGTGACGCTGCTCTTCTCCCTGTCGCAATACGTTGCCTGCGCCGAAGCCTACACACGGGGCATCGAGCGGCGCATCGAGGCGGGCCTGCCGGCGGGAGTGGGCTCGGTCGCCTCCGTGTTCATCAGCCGCTGGGACCCGGCCGTCGCGGGATCGGTGCCGGACGAGCTGCGCAACAAGCTGGGCATCGCGATCGGCCAGCAGGTGTACGCCGAGTACCGGCGCTTCTTCGCCACCGATCGCTGGGGTCGGCTGCAGAACGAAGGGGCTCGCCCCCAGCGCCTCCTGTTCGCGAGCACCGGGACGAAGGACCCCGCCGCGCCGGACGTCCTCTATGTCGAGGGGCTGGCGGCCCCCCACACGGTCAACACGATGCCCGAGGAGACCCTGCTCGCCTTCGCCGACCACGGACGTGTCGGCTCCCTGCTGACGGCCGACCCGGCCCCCGCCGACGCGCTCATGGCGCGCTTCGCGGCCGCCGGCGTCGACGTCGAGGCGGTCGGGGGCGACCTGCAGGCGAAGGGCGCGGAGTCCTTCGTGAAGTCCTGGAGCTCGCTCCTCGAGCGGATCCAAACGCGAGCCGCGCAGGTGGCCTCGGCCGGCTGAGCGGCCCCGTGCGTCAGCCCCAGCCGGCCGCGGAGCCTCCCACGCGCGCGGCAGCCCGGGCCTCGGCCTCGCCGCTGTCGAGATAAGCCCGGTACGGGTCCGCGGGCAGGCCGCGGGCGACCCGCAGCTCGGCCAGGTGCGGCCGGACGTCCGTCGCATACGCGTCCGTGAGCAGCCGGTTCGCCTCCAGGACGTCGCCGCTCGCCTGGGCGGCGAGCAGCGCCTCCCGGTCGACGAGGAGCGCCTTCGCCATCGCCTCCTGGAGGTTCATGACCGAGCGGATGAGGGCCGGGATCTTCGGCTCGATGTTGTGGCACTGGTCGAGCATGTAGACGACATCGTTCGCGCAGCGCCGGGCGACCGCGTCGGCATCGTCGCGCATGGCGCTGACCAGCTCATGGGCGATCCGGAAGAGCTGGTACGGATCGATCGAGCCCACCATCAGGTCGTCGTCGCCGTACTTCTTGTCGTTGAGGTCGAAGCCGCCCAGTCGCCCCTCTGCGAGGAGGATCGCCACGATCTGCTCGATGTTGACGCCCATGGCGTGGTGGCCCGTGTCCACGCACACGGTGGCCTGCTCGCCGACCGCGCGGCAGACCGACAGCGCCTGGCCCCAGTCCTGGACATCGGTGGCGTAGAGGGCCGGCTCATAGAGCTTGTACTCGAGGAACAGGCGCACGCCAGCCGGGAGGTGCGGGTAGATCTCGCGCAGGCCGTCCACCAGGCGGTGACGCCGCCAGCGCAGGTCGTCCTGGCCCGGGTAGTTCGTGCCGTCTCCCAGCCAGACCTTCACGACCTTCGACCCGGTCGCTGCCGCGATCTCGCAGCACTCGACGATCGCGCGGACCGCCTTCGCCCGCACCGCGGCCGATGGGTGGCAGAGCGAGCCGAGCATGTAGTCCTGATCCTGGAACGTGTTGCTGTTGATGCCGCCGATCCGGAGACCGCGCTCCGCGGCATAGGCAGCGAAGGCCGGCCAATCGTCGACGCGGTCCCACGGGATGTGGAGCGCAACGGAGCCGGTGATCCCCGTGAACCGGTTGACCGTCGCCGCGTCGTCGATCTTCTCGAACGCGGTGCGGGGCACGCCAGGCTGCGGGAAGATCCCGAACCGGGTCCCGGTGTTGACGAAGCCCCACGACGGCAGCTCGACGGAGAGCCCGGACATCGCCCAGCCGATCCGCTCGATGGCGGGGGCCGTGGACGGGTGGGTGACGGACGCGATCGGGGGCATGGCGATCTCCTTCGGATCAGGCTGGCGTGACGGCGTCGGCGCGCTGTGGCGCGGGGCGAGCGACCAGGGAAGCGAACCGGGCGCGCGCCTCGGCCCAATCGCCTTCGGGCTCATAGAGGGTGATGGGGAACGAGCGGGCCACCAGCTGGCGCGCTTCGGCGACCGACGCGAGCTCCCCGGCGGCGATCGCCTGGACGGCGAGGTTGCCGATTGCGGTCGCCTCGACGGGACCGGCCCGGACCGGCAGGCCCGTCGCGCCGGCGGTCAGCCTGCACAGGAGCCGGTGGTTCGACCCGCCGCCCACCACGTGGATCGCCCGCACCGGGTGGCCGGACGCCGCGGCGAGCTCGTCCACGACGATGGCGTAGCGAAGCGCCAGGCTCTCGAGCAGCACGCGCACCAGCGTGCCGGTGTCACCAGGTTCGCGCTGGCCGGTCTCGCGGCAGAAGGCCCGGACGCGGGCCGGCAGATCGCCGGGGCGCAGGAAGCGCTCGTCGTCCGGATCGATGAATGCCGTGAAGGCGGGGGCAGCCTCGGCGAGCTCGGCCAGCTCCTCGTACGACGGGGCGTCGCCGGACGGCCACAATGCGCGCCTGGTCTCCTGGATCAGCCACAGCCCCATCACGTTGCGCAGCAGGCGAATCGTGCCCGCCACGCCGCCCTCGTTGGTCAGGTTGGCGGCCAGGGTCACCCCGGAGACAATCGGAGCCGCCACCTCCAGCCCGATCAGGGACCAGGTCCCCGACGAGAGGAACGCGGTCCACCGGTCCGCCAGCGGGGCTCCCACCACGGCGGACGCCGTGTCGTGGGAGCCCGGGGCGACCACCCGCGCACCCGCGAGGCCCGTCCCGGCGGCCACGTCGGGGCGGAGCGGTCCGAGGACCGTGCCCGGCTGGACGATCTCGGGGAGGAGCCCGGTGGGGATGCCCAGCCGTTCCAGCAGCGGGCGCGCCCAGTCACGGGTGAATGGATCGAGCATCTGGCTGGTGCTTGCGTTCGTGTACTCGGCGAACGAGCTCCCGCACAGGAAGTGGGCGAAGAGGTCGCCCATCATGAGCAACCGGTCCGCCGCGCCGAGCTGCGGGTCGCCGGCGCGTGCCATCGAGAACAGCTGGTACAGCGTGTTGATGGGTATGAACTGGATGCCCGTGGCGCCGTAGATCTCCGCGCGGGGAACGATCGCGAGGGCCTCGTCGACCATGCCCGCGGTCCGTGCGTCGCGATAGTGGACGGGGTTGCCCAGGAGGCGGCCGCGCGCGTCGAGAAGGCCGAAGTCGACGCCCCAGGTGTCCACCCCGATGGAGGTGGCCGGGCCGTCGGCAGCCGCCGCCCGGAGGCCCGTGGAGACGTCGCCGAAGAGGCGCAGGAAATCCCAGTGGAGCGTCCCGTTCAGCATGACCGGCACGTTCGGGAACCTGCAGACGTCGTGGAGCGCCAGGCGCCCGCCGTCGAAGGCACCGACCACGACGCGGCCGCTCTCCGCACCCAGGTCGACCGCGACCAGGCGGAGGGGCGAGTCAGTCAAGGCGGAACACCTCGTCCAGGCGCCGGTGGAAGCCGGTCTCCGGGTCGGTGCATGGGTCGATCAGCAGGGCCATCTCGGCCTGCCAGCGGGCGTTGACCGGCGCCGCGTCCATCAGGGCCCGGAAGCGGTCGAAGTCGTCCACCTCGAACACGCCGAACAGGTCGGCGTCCCGCAGGTAGATCGAGTAGTCGCGGCAGCCCGCCGCGCGCAGCGCGTCGAGCATCTCCGGCCAGACCGCGGCGTGGCGGCGCCGGTATTCGGCTTCCGCGCCGGGCAGGAGGCGCATCGTGAAGGCGACACGTTCCATGGCAATCCTCGTGCCGCAGCGTGAGGACCCCGGCGGCTCGTCGCCGCCGGGGTCCTCGGCGCGCTCGGAGCTAGAAGCCGAACGACGCGACGAACTGGTCGATGTTGTCCTTGTTGAAGACGAACGGCGGGCCGAGGACGACGACGCTGTCCTGGCCGATCGTGTAGGGCTGGCCGTTGTTGAGGCTGGGGACCGTGAAGGTATCGCCCGGGTTGCCCTTGATCGTGCCGTTCACGAGGTCGGCCGCGACCGCGTAGGCCAGGTAGCCGAGGTCGGTGACGTTCCAGAGCGCGAACTCCGGCGCCTCGCCGCCCTTCACGTAGTCCTGCATGCCCTTGGGGGTACCGAGGCCGGTCACGAACACGGAGCCGGTCTTCTTGGCCGCCCGGACGACCTGGGCGGCGGCGACGATGCCGACGGTGGTCGGGGCGATGATGACCTTGAGGTTCGGGTGCGCCTGGAGCAGGCCCTGCGCCTGCGTCGTGCTGATCTGCGGGTCGTCGTTGCCGTAGACGACGCCGTCGAGCACGAGGCCCTTGTACTTGGGATCCTTGAGCGTGGTCTTCATGGCGGCGATCCAGGCGTTCTGGTTCGTCGCCGACTGCGCTGCGGAGAGGACGGCGATCTCGCCCGTGCAGTTGGGGGCTTCGTCGCACGCCATGTCGGCAAGGCCCTTGCCGATGCCGGCCGTGTCGGCCTGGTTCACGAAGACGTTGTAGGCGCCGACGGCCGGGCTGGAGTCATAGCCCACGACCTTGACTCCCGCGGCCATGGCGGCCTGGAGGGCGGGGGCGACGGCCGTGGCGTCGTCGGCCGAGATCACGATGGCGCTGACGCCCTGCGTGGTCGCGGTCTGGATGAAGGGGACCTGCTGCGTGGCATCCGCCGCGCTCGGGCCGACCTGCGTGACGGTCCCACCCAGGTCCGTGGCTGCCTTCTGGGCGCCCTTGAAGGCGACGTCGAAGTACGGGTTGTTGATCTGCTTGGGGATGACGACGACGGTGAGCGCAGCAGCGGACGGCGACGCGGCGGCGGACGGGGCGACCGACGGGGCCGCGGACGGGGCCGCGACCGACGCGGCCGCGGACGGGGCCGCGACCGACGGGACCGCCGTCGGCGCCGGCGTAGCCGACGAGCTGCAGGCCCCCGCCACGAGGGCCACGATGGCCACGCTCGCGGCGAGCTGATGAACGCGATGGATCATGGAACGTTCTCCTCCTCGAGTCTCTATCCGACAACCTCGCCAGGCGCGATCGAGCCGGCCGGCGGGGGCCGGCCTCGGCGAGCTCGATCGGCGAGCAACCTGGTCTGGCGAGCAAGGTAGGGTGCGGTGACCGAGCCGATCAGGAGCAGCCCGACGGCAACCGCCTGGTATTCGCTCGACACGCCCGCGAGCCGCAGGGCGTTCTGGAGCACTGACAGCGTGAAGACGGCGATGATGACGCCCGGGACGGTGCCCTTCCCGCCGTTGATGTCCACGCCGCCGAGCAGCACGATGGTCACCACGACCAGCGTCAGGCCGGTCCCGTTGTCGGACCGGGCGCTCGAGAAGCGCGAGGTGAGGATGACGCCGGCAAACGCGGCGATCAGCCCGGACACCACGAAGAGAGCGGTCTTGAGGCGGCCGACCCGGATTCCGGCGTAGCGGGCCGCGTCCTTGTTCTTGCCGACCGCGAACACCTGCCGGCCGATCCACGTTCCGTGGGCCACGAGCCAGAACGCGAGGCCGAGCACCGCGAAGACGATGAGCGTCCAGGGGACCGGCGTGCCCGGGATATTGTTGAATCCAAAGGCCGTGAAGCCCGCGGGAAAGTTGCTGATGGCGTTCGGCCCGAGCACGACGTTGGCCAGGCCCCGGAAGAGGGCCAGCGTCCCGAGCGTCACCACGAGGGACGGCACGCCGACCCGGGCCACGAGCAGTCCGTTGAGCAACCCACCCAGCGCTCCAACCACGAGCACCACCGGGATGCCGACCTGGAGGGGGACCCCGACCGACCAGAGCCAGCCGAGGATGGCCCCCGAGAGTCCGATCATCGACTCGACCGACAGGTCGATCTCGCCGGTGATGATGATCAGGGTCATGGGCAGGGCGACGATCGCGACTTCCATCTCCGCGCTGACGAGGTTCGAGAAGTTGGATCCCGTCAGGAAGAACTTCGAGATGCGGGCGCCCTCGACGACGAGGAGCGCGAGGATGAGGAGCAGGAGGGATTCCCAGCGCAGGAGCGCGGGGAGGCGCTGGAGCGGCGAGCGGCGCTCCGCGGCCGGCTGGACGCCACCACCGGGCGTCGCGCCGGAATCCGTGGCGAAGCCGGGCGTCCCGGTCATCGGAGCGCGCGCTCCGCGGCGAGCCGTCGCTCCCGCTGCGCGATGATGGCATCGGCACTGACGGCGACCAGGATCACCGCACCGTAGATCACCTGGAGCAGCTCCTGGGGCATCTGGAGCAACAGGAGCGCGTTGTTGATCAGGCCAAGGAACAGCGCGCCCAGGGCAGCGCCGACGACCGTGCCGGATCCGCCGGCGATCGTGACCCCGCCGACGACCACCGCGGCGATGATCTGGAGCGCGACGCCGGAGGCCGAGGTCGCGTAGATCGTCCCGAACTCGATGCCCCACAGGACGCCGGCCACGCCGGCCAGCAGGCCCGCGCCCGCGAATGCGCCGAAGATGACGAGGCGCGACCGGATGCCGATGATCGTGGCGGCCTCGGCGTTGCTGCCCACCGCGTAGAGTTGCCGGCCGAAGGGCGTCAGGCGCAGGATCAGCGCGACGGCGACCACGACCACGACCGCGAGGATCACGAAGAGCGGCACGCCGAAGAACGCCTGGGTCGCCGCGTCCGAGTACCCGGCCGGCAGGTCCGCCAGGTTCACCTCGTGCCCGCCGGCCACGAAGAAGTCGAGCCCGCGGAAGATGCTCAGCGTCCCGAGGGTGGCCACCAGCGAAGGAACGCGCAGCAGCGTGATGATCACGCCGTTGGCCATCCCCAGCGCGAGGCCGAGGCCGACCCCGACGAGCCACGCGGCCGGCACAGGCAGGGCCTTCTGGCGCAGGACGTCGGCGACCACGAAGGCGACGAGGCCGATCGTCGACTCGACCGACAGGTCCACGTTCTTGGTGATGATGACCATGGCCTCACCGACCGCCGCGATCGCGATGATGGCGGCGAGCGTGGTCACCTGGCTCATGTTCGAGAGCGACAGGAAGTCCGGCGCCTGGAACGCCACCACGAGGCAGAGCAGGACCATGACGCCGGTGAGGGTCAGCTCGCGCGAGCGCCCCACCGCGCTGGCGGCGCGGGCCGCGACGCCACGTCCGGCCGGCCCGGCGGCAAGCTCAGCGGACATCGGTCGCCTCGCTCGAGGTGGGTGGGGAGGCGACCTGGGCGAATGCCAGCCCGGTCGGCAGCGGGACCTCCGGCGGCTCGACCTGGCCCGTGGCCGCGAACATGATTCGCTCCTCGGTCGCGTCCCCCCGGGCGATCTCGGCGGTCACCTGGCCCTCGTGGAGGACGAGGATCCGGTCGCTCATCGCCAGGATCTCCGGCAGCTCACTCGAGATCAGGATGATGCCCAGGCCAGACGCGGCGAGGTCCGACATGATGCGGTGGACCTCGACCTTCGCGCCGATGTCGACGCCCCGGGTCGGCTCGTCGAGGATCAGGACGCGGGGCCGGGTGGCCAACCATTTGGCGATGACCACCTTCTGCTGGTTGCCCCCCGAGAGTGCCTGCACAAGCTGGTCGACACCCGTCGCGCGGACCTGGAGCTGCTCGGTGTATTGCCTGGCAAGCGTGCGCTCCGTCGAGCGGCGCACGATCAGCCGGGGGAACAGGCGCGCCAGGATGGGCAGCGTGACGTTGTCCGCGATCGAGAAGTCCATGATGAGGCCGTCCTGGTGGCGGTCCTCGGGGACGTACGCGATCCCGGCCCGGAGCGCGGCGGACGGCGTCGCGAAGTGGACCGGCCGGCCGTCGAGGCGGACTTCGCCGGCCGTGGGTTGGGCGATGCCGAAGAGGACGCGGGCGATCTCCGTGCGTCCGGCGCCGACCAGGCCGGACATGCCAAGGATCTCGCCCGCACGAACCGTGAAGCTGACGTCGCGGAACTCGCCTGCCCGGGTCAGCCCCCGCACTTCGAGCAGGACCTCGCCAATGGCGGCCTGTCCCTTGGGGAAGAGCGTCACCGACCGGCCCACCATGTGGCGGATCAGGTCGGACGTGGTCAGCTCCCGCGTGACGGCGGTGATCACGTGGCGACCGTCGCGGAAGACCGTGGCCCGGTCGCTGAGCGCGAAGACCTCGTCGAGCCGATGGCTGACGAAGAGGATGGCCACCCCGCGGTCCCGCGTGCGGCGGACGATCGCGAACAGGCGCTCCACCTCGTGGGCCGAGAGCGAGGCTGTCGGCTCGTCGAGGATCAGGACCCGGGCATCCATGGACAGCGCCTTGGCGATCTCGATCAGCTGCTGGTCGGCCATCGACAGGCCCCGGACCGGGGCGCTGACGTCGAGCCGGACGTCCAGCTGCGCGAAGAGCGCGGCGGCTGCGCGCCGCATCTCTCGCCACGAGATCGCCCCCAGGCGGCCTCTCGGCGGGCTTGCCAGGAAGACGTTCTCGGCAACCGACAGGTCCGGGAAAAGGCGGGGCTCCTGGTGCACGACGGCGACGCGGTGCGCACGGGCGGCCATCGGATCGAGGATCTGGGTCGGGATGCCGTCGAGGAGGATCGTGCCGGCGTCCGGGACGTGCACACCGGCCAGGATCTTGACCAGCGTGCTCTTGCCGGCGCCGTTCTCCCCCACCAACGCGTGGATCTCGCCGGCCCGCAGGTCCATGGACACGTCACTCAGCGCGGCGGTCGGCCCGAACCGCTTCGAGATCCCTCGCAGCTCGACCCTGGGCGGCACGGACCCGGACCCGGTTCCGGGATCCGCGGCCACGGCGGGTGCCGCAGGCTGCAGCGTCACGACGCTCCGTCTCCCCTGGGGCCGGCGCCATCGGCAGCGCCGGGCTGGCCTGCCTCGATCACCGGGATTCCCGCACCGCGGAGCGCGGCGACCATCTCCGCGGACGCGCCGCCGTCGGTGAACACGCCGGCCAGGCGGTCCGTGCGGCAGAACGTGGCCAGGGCCAGGCGACCCCACTTGGTGTGATCCACGACGGCATAGACCTCTCGGGCCGCGTTGACCATCGACCGCTTGATCTGGGCCTCCTCCTCCATCGCGTCCGAGAGGCCCGCCTCGATGGAGAACCCGGCCGCGCCGAGGAACGCCTTCTGCACGTTCACCCGCCGGAAGAAGCCATCGCCGAGCGGCCCGACGACCGAGAGGGCTTCCCAGCGGACGCGGCCGCCGAGCATCAGGACGGTGATCCCCGGATGGCCGGCCAGCTCCGAGGCAAGCCGGATGCTGTTGGTCACCACGGTCAACCCGTGCCAGGCGGCCTGGCGGGCCTTGAGGTGGCGCGCGACGTACAGGGCAGTCGTGCTTGCGTCGAGGACGATGCTCTCGCCATCGCTCACGCGGGCTGCCGCAGCCGCCCCGATGCCAACCTTCTCCCTGCGCTGCAGTCTCTCCCGGATCTCGAAGGCAAGCTCCGGGCGGCTTTCACCCAAGGCGATCGCACCGCCATGCGTGCGGATGACCAGGCGCCTGCCTTCCAGGACCAGCAGGTCCTTGCGGATCGTGACCGCGGAGACACCGAACGTCCCGGCCAGCTCGGTCACCCGGGCCCGCCCAGCCTCCTCCACGAGCCGCGCGATCTGCTGCTGGCGCTCGCGCGCGAAGACACTGTCGGGAAGGTTGCCTGCCTTCACGGTCACGGGATCTCTCCGGCTCCGAAACAGACTTCGGTTGGTTGCGATTGCGAACACTTTGCATCGGGCTGAGACCAAAGTCAAGCCGATGTGGTCGGGCGCGCGGCACCCGCGGCCGCTTGGAACCAGCGCACTTCTTGACACGCTCGACGCGCCTGACTAGGATCAACGAGCCTTTATATAAATACGTGTTGAAGCGAACTGCGGCGGCCGGAGCCGTCGCGACCCAGCCCGAGGAGCCTTCCCTGTCCCCTTCGCCAGCCCGGATCCGCGGGACTCTTGCCTCGATCGTCGACCAGCCGGACGACCTGCGCGAGCTGCGCACGTTCCACCGGGCGCTCGCGGACGTGAACCGGCTCCGGATCGTCAGGCGCCTGGCCGAGACCCCCTCCACGGTGACCGAGCTGATCGACCACGTGGGACTCTCCCAGCCGCTCGTGAGCCATCACCTCAAGCGCCTGCGCGACGCAGGGCTCGTGGTGACCCGGCGGGCAGGGCGCGAGACGATCTGCTCCCTTCGTCCGGGCGCCTTCGACGAGGTGGCAGCCCGCGAGCGGGACGTGCTCGGCTACGCTCCGCCGATCGCGGGCTGAGGACGCGGAGTGGTGATCTCCAACGAGGCGCGCGGCAGGGTCAAGAAGCTCGGGGAGCCGGTGGCGCTCGCGCTGGGCAGGCTGGGCCTGACCCCGAACGGCCTGACGCTCGCCGGGTTCGGGATCACCGCGATCGGGGCCATCCTGCTGGCCGGCCAGCTCTGGCTGGTCGGCGGAATCGTCGTCTTCGCCGGCGGCGTCTTCGACATGTTCGACGGGACGCTCGCCCGGGCGACGGGCCGCGTCAGCCGCTTCGGGGCGTTCATGGACAGCGTCTTCGACCGCTGGGGCGAGGCGCTCGTCTATGTCGGGCTCATCGCCGGCCTCCACGCCGGCGGCTGGGCGAACGGCCCCACGTTTGCTGGCGCGGCCATGGCTGGCGCGTTCCTGGTCAGCTACGTCCGCGCCAAGGCCGAAGGCCTCGGCTTCTCCCCCGGGACCGGCATGGCAGCCGTCGGGATCATGCCCCGGGAGGTCCGGCTCGTGATCCTGTGCGGCGGGCTCGTGCTGGGTTCGCTGCTGGGCGTGGACCGGGGAGCCCCCGGAAGCGGCTTCGGGAACGGCGGCGCCGCGGCCGAACCCGCCGGCATCCTCGTCATCGAGGGCGCGCTCGCGATCATCGCGCTCGGCGCCGTCCTCACGATCGTCCAGCGTGTCCTGCACGTTCGCGCGCAGGCATCCAGGGAGGTCTCCGAGCGCCCGAGCTGAGCAACGACCAACCCACCGATCGATCCGTCAACCCAACCGCAGGAGGCACCACGCGACCAATGGCCAAGAACGACTCGAAGCACGGGAGCACGAACGGCGTGAGCAACAACGGAACCGCCACCAACCCGACCGGCACCTGGGCCGGAGCAAAGCGCAAGGACGGCAAGATCCGCGTCGCGATCGTCGGCGTGGGCAACTGTGCGAGCAGCCTGATCCAGGGCCGCTACTACTACGAGAACGCCAAGGAAAGCGATTTCGTCCCCGGGCTCATGCACGTGAGCCTCGGCGGGTACCACGTCCGCGACATCGAGTTCGTGGCGGCGTTCGACATCAACAAGACGAAGGTCGGCAAGGATCTTTCCGAGGCGATCTACGCGTACCCGAACAACACGATCGTCTTCCAGCAGGTACCCCACATGGGGGTCACCGTGGACCGCGGCATGACCCATGACGGCCTCGGGAAGTACCTCAGCCAGATCATCGAGAAGGCGCCCGGCCCCACGGCCGACGTCGTCGGAATTCTCAAGGAGCGCGAGGTCGACGTGATGGTCTCCTACCTCCCGGTCGGGAGCGAGGAGGCGACCAAGTGGTACGCGGAGCAGGCGCTCAAGGCCGGCGTCGGCTTCGTGAACGCCATCCCCGTCTTCATCGGCCGCGAGCCCTACTGGCAGCGCCGGTTCGCCGAGGAGGGACTCCCGATCATCGGCGACGACATCAAGAGCCAGGTCGGCGCGACGATCACGCATCGCGTGATGACACGCCTCTTCATGGACCGCGGCGTGCGCCTCGACCGGACCTACCAGCTGAACTTCGGCGGCAACACCGACTTCCTGAACATGCTCGAGCGCGAGCGTCTCGAGAGCAAGAAGATCAGCAAGACGAACGCGGTCACGTCGATGCTCGACTACGAGCTCGAGCCGGGCAACGTCCACGTCGGGCCGAGCGACCACGTGCCGTGGCTGACCGACCGCAAGTTCTGCTACATCCAGATGGAAGGCACGACCTACGGCGACGTGCCGCTCAAGGCCGAGCTCAAGCTGGAGGTCTGGGACAGCCCGAACTCCGCCGGCGTCATCACGGACGCGATCCGCTGCCTGAAGCTCGGCCTGGACCGCGGCCTGAAGGGGACGCTGGTGGCGCCGTCCAGCTACTTCATGAAGAGCCCGCCGCAGCAGATCCACGACGACATCGCGTTCAACCGCGTCGAGGCGTTCATCCGGGGCGATGACAACGAGACGCTTGTCGGGACCGAGAAGCCCGTCGCCCGAACCCTTCGGACCTTTGCCAAGGGGGCTGAGAAGGCCGCCGCCAAGTGACCTCCGCCCGCGGGATCTCCGGCGCCCCCGACGGGGCGCCGGACCCCGAGGCCCGGACCAACACTCGCGGGACCAAGGGCAGCCTCCAGGCCCCGCACCGGCGCGAGGCCCA
The DNA here is from genome assembly GCA_964556585.1 of uncultured Anaerolineaceae bacterium. Lineage (GTDB taxonomy): Bacteria > Chloroflexota > Limnocylindria > Limnocylindrales > CSP1-4 > CTSoil-043. The sequence continues at coordinate 5,444 of CAZKXK010000002.1, read as the reverse complement.
GGGGCGGCGCATCCGGGCCCGCACGGCTGTGCTCGGCTACCGCGTTGGGTCTTGGATCTTGGGCCGCCTGCCGCTTGGACCGGCGACCCGCGTCGGCGGCTGGTTCGCCGTCGGCGTGTACTGGGCGTGGCCGGCCAGGCGCCGGTATGTCCGGGCCAACACCGCCCGTGTGCTCGGCGTCGCGCCCGGCGACCGGCGCGTCGGCCACCTCGCGCGGGCCGTGTACCGGAACCAGGTCCGCTGGGTCCTGGAGCTGATGCGACTCTCGCGGCTCCCCCAGGCAGAACGCACCGCCCAGGTCGGCGACGATGCCGCCGCGCCCTTCCACACGGCGTGGCAGGCGTCGAAGGGGCTCATCGTCGTGGGCGCTCACCTCGGCAACAACGAAGCGGCCGCCGCCGGTCTGGCGGGCCGCGGGTGGCCGATCAACGCGGTGGCCGACGACACGGCATACGAGGAGCTGTTCCAGCTCCTCAACGAGGAGCGGCGCAGCTGGGGCGTCAAGCAGATCCCCTGGCAGAACCTCCGGGAGGTGTTCCGGGTGCTGCACCGGCACGAGATCGTGGCGCTGCTGGTGGACTGGGGCTACCGCCCGGATGGCATCCCCGTCCGATTCTTCGGTGGCTGGACCCGGTTCCCGGCAGGACCGGCGGTCCTGGCAGCCAGGACCGGAGCGACGATCCTCCCCTTCTGGGTCATCCGCTCCGGGAATCGCCATCTGACGGACGTCGGCGCGCCGATCAACCTCGCGTCCGACGAGCCGGCGGAGCTGGCCCGCGCGACCCAGGAGATCGCCACCGCGCTCGAGGCCGGGATCCGGCTGGCGCCCGAGCAGTGGTGCGTCTTCAAGCCGATCTGGCCGGACGATCCAGCCGAAGCCGCTCGCCTCGAGTCGCTCGGCCGGGCGCTCGACCCGGGCATGGCCACACCGGGCGATACGCCCGAGTCCGGACCATCCCCGTCGAGCGTCACGGGCGCCGAAGCATGACCGCTCCGCCGGCCACGAAGGCGCCGCGGAACGCGACCGTCGTCCAGCGGCTGCGCGTGCGCCTGCTGGAGGTCGCCAGCTGGCTCGCGAACCGCCTGCCGGCAGGCGTGGTCGGCGGCGTGGCGGATGCCGGCGGCGAGCTCTGGTACCGGGCCACGCCGGCGCGGGCCGCCCAGGCCCGGGCCAACCTGGGCCGCGTGGCCGCGCACCTGGCCGCGACCGGGACGGGCGTGGCTCGGGCACGCGCCGCGGCGGACGATCCAGCGGCGCTCGAGCGGCTGGTCCGCGCCGCGTACCGGCAGGCGGCACGGACGTACGCGGAGCTGCTCCGATCCGCCGCCGTGACCCGCGAGGCTCCCGGTCGGACCCTCATCGAGACGCCCGACGCCGTCGAGGCGGCCTTTGCGCTGCGCCCGGCGATCTTCGCCTCTCTCCATTTCGGGTCGCTCCAGGCGACCGAGGCCATCCTGCTCACCCGGCTCGACACGCCAATCACGGCACCCATGGAGACGCTCGAGGACCCGGCGCTCCAGGCGTTCATGACGCGCGCCCGGTCCGCGTCTGGCGTGCGGCTGGTCGGCCTGGAGGGGGCACGCCGTGAGCTCCGCGCAGCGCTCGGCCGGGGTGAGCTGGTCGGCGTGGTCGGCGACCGGGACATCGTGGGCGGCGGCATCTCCGTCCCGTTCTTCGGCGCGCCGGCGCCCTTGCCCGTCGGTGCGGCGCTCCTCGCCCTCGAGTCCGGCGCCCCCATCCACGTCGCGGCCGTCCGGCGCCTCCGCGGGGAGCGCTTCGCGGGTCGCCTCGAGACGATCCAGCCGCCCCGTGGCGACCTCGCGAGCGGGCCCGGGGCCAGGCGCGCGGGCGTCGAGGCACTGCTCAGCCAGGAGGTTGCCGTGTTCGAGCGCCTGGTCGCCGACGCCCCGGAGCAATGGTGGGCCGTCTTCTTCCCGATCTGGCCGGATCTCGCGCCGGAGCCACGGCCATGAGCGCGGGCGGCACGACCCGCCGGTCGCCAGGCGGGCCTGACCCGGCGCTGCCCCACGGCCGCGCGGACCTGCACGTGCACACGGTCGCCTCGGATGGGCTGGACGACGTGGAGACGATCCTGGCCCACGTGCTGGCGATGACGGATCTCGACGTCCTTGGGATCGCCGACCACGAGCGAGTCGACGCCGCGATCGCCGCCCGGTCGATCGCGCAGGCGCGCGGGCTCCGGGTCGAGATCGTGGTGGGCGAGGAGATCACCACCCTCGAAGGACATCTGCTGGCGCTGTTCCTGGAGGAGCGGGTCCGGCCGTTCCGCTCCATGCGCACGACGATCGGCGAGGTGCACGAGCAGGGCGGCCTCGCCATCCCGGCCCATCCCCTTTTCCCGTACCCGCTGTGCGCGCAGGGCTGGACGCTCCGGCGGCTGCTGTCCGCGGGCGATCCCCGGGTCCGGCCAGACGCCCTGGAGGCGTTCAACCCCACGACGTTCGGACGGTTCGTGCACGAGCGGGTCGGGGCGTTCGCCGCGGCCCACGGCCTGCCGACCGTCGGCAACAGCGACGCCCACGAGGCGGCCGCGATCGGGACCGGCTTCACGACATTCCCGGGGCGCACGGCGGAGGACGTGCGTGCCGCGATCCTGGCCGGCACGACGGGCTGGGAGGGCTCGTTCCACCGGACCACCTCCCAGCTGCCGACATTCGGCAGGCAGCTCCGCAAGTACAGCCGCGACTGGCGCGCCGAGGTCGGCGGGCGGGTGCGGCGCGACGGAACCGGGCGGGACCTCGGCTATCCGGGCGGCCGCTTCCGGCCGCCGCGACCGGACGAATCGGCGGGGGTCGTTCGGCCGCGCGAGGACGCCTCGTGAAGATCGGGCTCGTCACGCCGTACGTCTACCCGCTCCCCGGCGGCGTCAACGACCACGTCGGGCACCTGTACGACGCGCTGCGGGCCCACGGCCACGATGTCCGGATCCTGACGGCCAGCCACGGCCTCCAGCGCAGCTCCGAGGGCGATGTCATCCGGATCGGGAAGGGGTTCTCCGTCCCGTCGAACGGGTCGATGGGGACGATCACGGTCTCGCCCCGCTACCGGAGCCAGATCCAGGCCGTGCTGGACCGGGAGCAGTTCGACCTCCTGCACTTCCACGAGCCCTTCGTGCCCCTCCTCGCGCTCGTCACGCTGCGCGAGTCGCGGAGCGTGAACGTCGCCACGTTCCACGCCTACTCGGGCTACGCGCCCGGCTATCAGCTGGGCGGGAAGATGCTGGGGCCGGTGGCCCGGAACCTCCACGGGCGGATCGCGGTGAGCGCCGCCGCGCGGCACTTCGCCGACCGCTACCTGCCCGGCGACTACAAGGTGATCCCGAACGGCGTGGACCGCGACCGCTTCGCCCACGCGGTCCCGATCTCCCGCTGGCAGGACGGCTGCCCGAACATCCTGTTCGTCGGCCGCCTGGAGTCCCGCAAGGGCCTGCTCCCGCTTCTCAAGGCATACCGGATCCTGCGCAAGAGCGGTCGCGAGTGCCGGCTGCTGGTGGTCGGCTCCGGACCCCAGGAGCGGGAGGCGCGCCGGTACGTGATGACGCGCCGCCTGCCGGACGTCGAGTTCCTGGGCCGTGTCCCGGATGCGGAGAAGGTCCAGCTCTACAAGACCGCCGACGTGTACGTCTCGCCGGCGACCGGCCGCGAGTCGTTCGGGATCGTGCTGCTCGAGGCGATGGCCGCCGGGACGCCCATCGTGTGCAGCGACATCCACGGCTACAAGGGCGTGGTGAGGCGTGGCGAGGAGGCGCTCCTGGTGCCGCCGGGCGAGTCGCGTCCGCTCGCCGAGGCGATCCGGCGGGTCCTCGACGACCCCGACCTGCGCGAGCGGATGAGGCAGAGCGGACTGGAGCGCGTCGTCGAGTTCGGCTGGGACCGGATCGCGGCGCGGGTGGAGGCCTACTACGGGTTCGTGATCCGGCGCCTGGCGGCGCAGGGCGCGTTGCCGAGCGGCTTCCATGCGGAGGTCCCGCCCGACCCGCGGAGCAGCATCGTCGCCTGAGCCCCGCCCGTCAGCCCTCGGGTGGCTGGGATGGCTCAGGTGGTTCGGGTGGTGACGGGAGGTCGGACGGCGCCGCCTCGTCGACGAGCCGCTCGGCGATCGCGAGGCGCCAGACCCAGGCGCTGTAGGCCACGATCGCGGCCGAGACCAGCACCGCGGCCAGCAGGAGGAGCGGCCAGGGGCTGGCGAACGAGACCGTGAACGGCGGGTCCGTGTTCACGGCGAACTGGAACGGGTAGAGCCACGTCGGGAGCAACCCCTGGTACCAGTTGAAGATGCCGTTGGGGAGCGGCAGGCCCGACCAGTTCGGGTAGAACGCGACGAAGACCACGATGGACGCGAGCACCGTGCCCACGGCGAACCGGCGCGGCGAACGAGCCGACCAGACCAGCCAGGCGATCGGCCCCAGGATCAACAGGAGGAGGAGCGAGAGGAGCTCGCCCGGGATGCTCGGCGTCTGGACCAGCGGCGTGGCGGGCAGCAGGATCGCGACCGCGACGAGGCTCACGAGCGCCAGGACGCCGGTCCCGACGATCCGGCGCGACGCCGACGCCGCCTCCAGCCGGTCCGCGCCCGCCCGGACGCTCCGGTCGAGTCGCACGAGCTGCCAGACCAGCAACCCCGCACCGACCACGAGGACGACGATCAGCCCGACGACCTGCGCCGTCAGGGAGAACGGGAGCGAGGCCGCCGCGGTGCACGCCTCCGAGCCCGGGTCGACCCGGTCGACGCCGGCCAGGGCGCACAGCGGGCCCTTGCCGAACCACAGGATCACCGGGAGCAGCAGGGCCAGCGCCGCGGCGCCGCGCGCCAGCCGCCACGTCCGCGCGGATGGCCCGTGCCAGAGCTCGGCGACGAAGTAGGCGAGACCCAGGACGACGAACGGGAGTGTCGCGTAGTAGTGGTACTCGAAGCTGGCGCGGTCGATTCGCGCCCAGGAGAGCCAGGTGAAGGCGATGACGATCGAGATCAGCCCGAGCGCCAGGCTCCGACGCCGGTAGGCCTGCCACGCGACGAACGCGACCGCGGCGATCGAGAGCCACCAGATGACCGGGTTGCCGCCGTCGTAGATGGCCCCGGAGGTCGACCCGCCGAAGGACTGCTGGAAGAACCAGACCGGCTTGAGGTCGAGCGGCCAGGCCCACCAGGGCGAGGCGGCCGGGTGGGTGGCGCGAAGGTTGTTGTGGTAGTCGTACATCGCCTTGGTGAGGTCGAGGAGCGTCTGGCCCCCGTTGCCCGGCGGCCAGGAGGCCGTCAGGCGGTTGCCGAGGGCGACCCACGGGAGGTAGAGCGCGACGTAGACCGCGGCGGGGATCGCCAGCAACGAGGCGCTCGCCCAGGCAACGGGCAGGCCCCAGCGCCAGCCCGGCCGGAGCCAACCCTCGGGAGCCGGCGCGGGCGGCTCCAGCAATGAGGCGGGATC
>CAZKXK010000001.1:19115-34686 GCA_964556585.1 uncultured Anaerolineaceae bacterium | reverse complement strand
CTGCTCGAAGAACAGCTCCATCGTGTCGGTTGCTCCCATGCGTTGGAGTCTAGCCGAGCGCCGGGGGCGATGCGGGAGCGTTCGCCGGCGGACTCGGGTGCGCCGCCGGCGCATCGGCTTCCGACACATTGGCTGCCGGTGCGGCGGGCCGCGACCCCGCACCCGGCGCCACCTCGGCGCGCAGGCGACGCACGAGCTCTGCAGCCTGCTCGTAGCGCCCGAACGAGGGCATCACGTAGGTGCCGGCGACCTCCGCCCCCACCTCGCGCAGGAGCCCCATCGTCGTCTCCAGGCCAACCTCCGCGGCCGACTCACCGGCCGCCCGCATGGCGGCTCGCGTCGCATCGGGGATCGTGATCCCGGGGACCTCGTGGTGGAGGAACTCGGCGTGCCGGCTCGACTGGAGCGGCAGCACCCCGAGGAGCAGCGGCACAGGGAAGCCCCGTGGGCCGAGGCGACGCCGCGCCTCGGCAAGCATCGTCTCGACCTGCGCCGCGTCGAAGAGCGGCTGCGTCATGACGAGCTGCGCGCCGGCCTCGAGCTTCCGGGCCAGCCGGTCCCACTCGCTCGCGGTGTCCTCGGCGGTGGGGTCGAGCGCGCACGCGATCGTGAACGCGGCCCGCCCGCCGATCGGGGCCCCGGCCTCGTCCTCGCCGCGGTTGAGCCGGGCCAGGATCCGCACCAGGCCGATCGAATCGACGTCCCACACGCCGGTCCCGGTCGGGTAGTCGCCCACGCGAGGCGGATCGCCGGTCAGGGCCAGGATGTTCCGCACGCCCAGCGCGTGCGCCCCGAGCAGCTCCGACTCGAGCGCCATCAGGTTCCGATCGCGGGTGGTGAGGTGGACGACGCACTCCAGGTCCAGGTCGTGCTGGATCCCGAACGCCACGGCCAGGGCGCCCATCCGGACCCGCGCCATCGCCGAGTCGCTGATGTTGACGCAGTCGGTCCCGGCGGCCGCGAGGAGCCGCGCCGCGTCCACGGTCCGCTCGATCCGGATCGAGCGGGGCGGGTCGATCTCCACCGAGATCACGTACTGCCCGGCCCGCAGCTTGCGGAGAAGATCGGTGGGGGCGGGCTCGTCGATGGTCCCTCGCGAAGTCCCCTCCGGGGCGGCGGTGCGTGGCGTCTCGACAAGCGTGGTTCGCCGCCTGGCCGGCGCGACCGTGCCGGCGGACCCGTTCGCCTCGAGCGGGCGGGTCCCATCGGGCGCGTGCGGGCCGGGTGTGCCGGACCCGTCCCCGGCCGCGATCGCCGCGTCCACCGCCGCCCGGATCGCGGCGACGTGGGCCGGCGTGGTGCCGCAGCAGCCGCCGATGATGCGGGCACCCGCCGCGAGCGCAAGCGGCACGACCTCGCCGAACCAGGCCGCGTCCGCGGCATAGACGAACTGGCCCTCGATCCGCTTCGGCAGCCCCGCGTTCGGCATGAACGAGCCGGGAAGGCCGTGGCGTGCCGGGTCCATCCGGCCCAGCGCGTCGAGCGACGAGCTGGGGCCGATGCCGCAGTTGACCCCGAGGGCATCGACGCCGGCCGCCGCCAGCGCGGCCGCGACGAGCTCCGGTGTGCGGCCATCGGCAAGGCCAAGCTCCTCGCCGAACGTCATCGAGGCGACGATCGGCAGGCCGGTGGCGGCCCGGACCTCGCCGATCGCCAGCAGCAGCTGGTCGAGGTCGTGGAAGGTCTCGAGGATCAGCAGGTCCACGCCGCCTTCGAGGAGCCCGTCGAGCTGCTCGCGAAAGACGGCCCGGGCGGCGGCGTCGCCGATCCCCAGGTCGCCGTGCGCGGGGCGACCGAGCGGGCCCATGGACCCTGCGACCAGGGCATCCCGCCCGGCAACGTCGCGTGCCTCGCGCGCGAGCTGGGCGCCCCGCCGGTTGAGCCGGGCGGCCAGGCTGCCCAGGCCCCAGCCGGCGAGCCGGATCCGGTTCGCGCCGAACGTCGCGGTCTCCACGAGATCCGCACCGGCGTCGAGATACTCGCGGTGAATCGTGCCCACGAGGTCCGGCCGCGACAGGACCAGCTCGTCGAGGCAGGCGCGCTGGGGAATGCCACGCGAGAAGAGCAGGGTGCCGGTCGCGCCGTCGGCGACGAGGGGCCGACCGGCCAGGCGCGCGCGAAACCGGTCGCGCTCCGACGTGCGCACCTGGCCCTGGCTGCCGCTCTCACTCACCGTGCCATCGTACCCCGCACGTCTGACGCGGCCCGTCGGCGCCCCGGCCGAGACCGGCGCCCGGCCGACCCCGGCGGGGCCGCCCGAGAATGGCGGGGCGCCCGCGAGTGGCGGGCCGCCCGCGCCCCCGTCAGCCGAGCGACGCGAGCGCCCCGCGCCGGCGGGCCAGCGTGATCGAGCCGTCGACCTCCACGAACACCTCCGGGGGACGCGGCCGGCCGTTGTACGCGGATCGCATCGTCGCGCCGTACGCGCCCGTGTCGCGGATCGCCACGAGGTCGCCCCGTCGCAACGGCGGGAGCCGGTGCTCGCCGAACGTGTCGGTCGACTCGCAGATCGGGCCGTCGACGCGGACGAGCGGCCAGCCCGACGCCGCGCCCACCTCGTCGAGCCGCTGGGAATGCCCGGCCGCGGCCTCGTGCCCCGCCTCGATGGCCCGGCGATCGGCGGCGGCCGCGCTCCATGCGGCGGATGCGCGTTGCCGGGCGCCGTCCGGGGCCGGGTCCACCGGCCGGCCCCGCGAGGTGAGCGCGACGATGCCGTGCTCGGCGCCGTAGAGCGCGGGCCGCACCAGCTCGGTCATCCCCGCGTCGATCACGACGAGCCGCTCCGCGCGATCCTCCGTCGTGGCTTCGCGCGGCATGACCGCAAGGCCCAGGGGTCCCGAACGGTCCAGCAGTGCCGGCGGGCCGGGAGGCCCCAGCCGCTCCCGGACGTGGAGGACGCGCGCCACGATCCAGCCGGCACGCGCCACCAGCGCGCGGCCCGGCTCCACCGCGAGTCGGTCGGGTCGGCGGTCGGCCGGGATGCTCGCCAGGATCGGCGGGAGCTCGCGGGCGAACCGACCGGGATCGGGCACTGGCACGCCGAGCGGTCCGACGGGAAAGCCACCGCCGACGTCGAGCGTGTCGAACGTCGGCAGCCCTCCCCGGAGCAGCGCCAGCAGCGCCAGCGCCCGGCGAACCGCGTCGCGCCAGGCATCGGCAGCTCCCAGCTGCGACCCGACGTGGAGGTGGAGGCCACGAAACCGGAGCGGTCCGTCCGGCCCTCCCCCCGCCTCGATCGCGGCCGCCACCTCGTCCGCGGTGAGCCCGAACTTCGAGACCGCCGCGCCCGTCGCCAGGGATCGGTGCGTCTCCGGTTCCACTTCCGGGTTGAGCCGGAGGAGCACGTCCAGGCGGGGCGCACCGTCGACGCCACGGACCGCCTGGACGGCACGGGCCAGGGCGGCGGCCTCATCCGCCGACTCCAGCGCGACCCAGTGGAGCGGCACGCCCGCCGCGGCGGCCCGGGCGGCCGCCCGCAGGTCAAGGTCCGTCTTGCCGATCCCCTCGAGCGTGATGTCGGCATTCGGAATGCCCGCCCGCGTCGCGAGCGCCCACTCCCCGCGCGAGACGACGTTCGCGCCGAATCCCAGGCCGGCGAGACGTGCCACGAGCGCGGGGAGGTCGTTCGCCTTCAGCGAGTAGCGCCGCTCCCACGGCTGTGGAAATGCCACGCGGACCGCCTCCGCCGCCGTTTCCAGGGCGGCGATGTCCGTGACGTAGACCGGCGTGCCGTGCCGCAGCGCGATCGCCCGCAGCGCGGGCGCCAGGGCCCCCAGCCGATCGCGATCCCCGCGGGGTGCCTCGGGGTCCACGCCGTCAGTCCGGGATGACCATTCGTGCGACGGCCGAGACGACTCCCACCACGATCGAGCCGATCAGCGCGGCGACCAGCGTCGCCTGGGTCAGCAGGTCCGGTGGGTAGTCACCGATCTGGATGCGGCCGCCCATCTGGTTCGAGACCCACGCCGCGCCCAGGAACAGGACCGCGTTGAGCACGATCCCCGCCAGCCCCAGCGTCAACAGCGTGGCGGGCAGCGAGAGGATCTTCACCACCGGCTTGACCAGCCCGTTGGCGACACCGAAGACGACCGCCACGATCGCGAACGTGACGAGATCGGCGGGGATCTTCGCGAACGACGAGGAGGGGATCGAGATCCCGGTGACGAACTGCGCGGTGACCCACAGGGCGACCGCGGTGGCGATGACGTTCGCGACGAAGCCCTTCACGCTGCTCCCTCCCCCTGGCTCGCGGTCCGCGCGGCGAAGCGGCCGGCGATCACTCCCCGATCATCCCACGCCACGTCCACCGGCGGATCGGGTGGGCCGGCGCCTCGCCTGCGCCGTGCCGCGCCCGTGGGCCGGATCACCGCAGGAGGAATCCCGTCCCGATCGGATCGGACGGATCGAGGGAGAACGCGTGGCGCCCGGTCAGGTAGGCCTGCCCTTCCACCTCGGTCACCACGGCCGCCCGCCCGGCCACCGCGGTCGTGTCCACGATGCGGCCCGCGAACGCGGAATCGACGATGCTCCGGTGACGGAGCTCATCGCCCACCCGAAGCCGGCCCTGCGCATGCAGGATCGCGAGGCGCGCCGACGTCCCGCTCCCGCACGGCGAGCGATCCACCTCGCCATCCGCGAAGACGGTCACGTTGCGCTGGGTCAGCGCCGCGCCGTCCCCGTCGGCCGTCGGCTCGTCCTGCCAGAACGTGATCCCGTAGACGCCGCGCAGCTCCGGCTCCTCGGGGTGCTCCACGTCGAGCGCCGCATCGAGCGCAGGCCGCAGGTCGCGCTGCAGCGCGATGAGCCGGGGCAGGCTGACGGCGTCCACCGCGAGGCCCATCGAACGGACGTCGACGCTCCCGTAGAACGCCCCACCGTAGGCCACGTCGACCCGGGCTGGTCCCCCAGAGGTGGTCAGCGTGACATCCCGTGCCAGCACGAAGGCCGGCACGTTGCGGAACCGCACGCCCAGGACGCGACCCGCCGCGACGTCGCAGCGCGCGACGCAGGCGAGCCGGCCGGAGGGGACGTCGACGCTGACCGGCGTCTCCGGCCCCGTGATCGGGAGCCGGCCGCTCTCGAGCGCCCAGCTCACCAGCGCGATCGTGCCGTGTCCGCACGCGGTGGAGTAGCCCTCGTTGTGGAAGAAGAGGACGCCGAGATCGGCGCCGGCGTCCTCGGGCGCCACGACGAAGCAGCCGTACATATCGGCATGCCCGCGCGGCTCGTTCACCAGCAACCGGCGCACGGGGTCCAGGTGGGCGGCGGCCCAGCCCCGCTTCTCGAGGATCGTCGCTCCCCGGATCTCTGGCACGCCGCCGGTCACGATCCGGAACGGCTCGCCTCCGGTGTGGTAGTCGACGGTCGTGACCTCGAGCGGCTCCGACGGCAACTCGTGGGTCGCCCGGCCGCTCATCATCGCGGCGGCACGTCGGCGCCGGTCCCCGGCAGGGGGTGCGCCGCGAGGCGCGCCGTGAGCCGAGCCCGGACGTCCGGCCAGTCGTCGTCGGTGATCGCGTACCAGGCCGAGTCGCGGATCCGACCGTTGGGCATCCGCATGTGCTTCCGGAAGATGCCCTCGAACTCCGCTCCGAGCGCCAGGATGGCCGCCCGGGATCGCTCGTTGCGGGCGTCGGTCTTGAGCTCCACCCGCATCGCGCCCAGCGTGTCGAACGCGTGGGTCAGCAGGAGCAGCTTCGTCTCCACGTTGATGCCGCTTCCCCAGGCGGTCGGCGCGAGCCATGTCCAGCCGATCTCCAGCCGCCGATGGGCCGGGGCGATCGCCATGTAGCGCGTGCTTCCCACCGCCCGACCGGTCGTCGCCTCGAGGGTCGCGAACGGCAGCTCCGTCCCGGCGTCGCGAGCGCGGAGCGCGTCGGCCAGCCACGTCCGCATCGCGGTCTCGTCGTCGAGCCGCATCGGCATCCAGGTCCAGGTGACTGGATCTGTCGCCGCGATCAGCAGCTCCGGAACATGGCGTTCGTCGAGCGGCTCCAGGTGGGCGAGCCTGCCCTGGAGCAGGGGGCTGCGGGCCCAGGGATCGGCGCGGGAGTCCATCGCTGCCGCAGTCTACCGGCGCGCGGCACCTGCGTTCCTGTCACCCACGAATGGAGCTGATCCCGCGCGAAGGTTCGTGGATGACCCGCGAAGGTGCGCGGCGCCCGGCCATGGCCGTTAAATCCGGGCGTGCGACGCTACTCCGCTCCGACGGGTCCTTCGGCCGACGCCTCGATCGGTCCGCGCGCCGCCCGGATCCGGTCGATCGCGTGACGAAGGAGCTCGATGCCGGCAGGGTCCAGGTCGTAGGTCCACTCGCGGATTCGCTCCTGGCGCCCGAATCGTGACGCCAGCCCGATCTCGAGCGCCTCGCGGGTCAGGAGCAGCAGGTCGGCGGTCCGGTCGGCGAGGTCAAGGGCCGGCTCGTCGCCCAGGAGCGCGGTCAGCAGCTCCACGCCCCCGCTGCCCGATTCGCTCAGCCAGTGGGCGATGTTCTGGGTGCTGCGCTCCGTCGCGCAGACCAGCCCGACCCGGCTGCCTCGCGGCAGCGCCCCCACCTCGTCCAGCAGCTCCGCGTACGACGGGGCGGCGAGCATCGCGATCACCGGGGCACGCCCGTCGACCAGGGCGATGGTCTCGTCCGCGTGGAACGTGGACGTGGCGACCAGGTCGTAGTGGAAGCGGGCGAGCCGTTCGTCGACCAGGTCGATCAGGACGCCGTCCGCGTCGGCCAGACCCTCGAACGACTCGGCGATGCGTTCCGCGGCCCGTTGCGCGTCGGCGGTCGTGCACTCCACGAAGAGGATCTCGATGCGCGGACCGGGCCGCTTCCGTTCCGCCGCGGCCGAGTAGACGGCCGAGGCGACCTCGTCGGCGGAGTACCCGGAGCGGGCGGCTGTCCGGAGGAGATCCGCCACGAGACTCTCCAGCGCGCCCGACGTGCGCCGCTGGGCCGCGCGGGCCGTGACGCGCGTGCCGGCCCCCTGGCGCGACACCACGTAGCCTGCCTCGGCAAGCCGCTTGTAGACCGCCCGCACGGTGTTCGGGTTGACGTGGAGGATCGCGCCCAGCTCGCGCACGGTGGGCAGTCGCGAACCGGGATTGAACCTGCCCGTGTCGATCTGGTAGGCCAGCTGCCAGTAGAGCTGGGTGGAGATGGGGACGTCCGAATCCCGGGCGATGTCCAGCGAGCCGCCAGGCGCTGGCGTCCTCGCGGGTGGAGGCGTGGGTGCCCCACCCGCTGGTTCACGCGGCCGGACGGTGCGCCCGATCGTCGGGTCGTCGCGCCACCGAGGCCGGTCCGGGCTGCGGGACTGATCACCCATTGACATAGCCCGATAGTCCAAGTATTCTGCACATGTTCTAGTTGACTATATCAACACGCGGCCACCCGGCCGCCGCTCGAGGCCTCAATTCTGATGGGTATCTTCCTCGTCATCCTGGCGGTCCTGACCGGCCTTGCCGTCCTCGCGGCGAGCGCAGCCGAGGTCGGCGTGGATACGCGCTTCGATCTCGACGACCAGCACGCGCCGCTTCACGGCGCCGCCTGACCTTCGCGCGTCTCCGCTCGGCGAGGCTCCCTCCCTCCCCCTCTTCGCCAAACCGAGCCTGGTGAACCGCCGGCCCTGCCGGCGGTTCACTGATTCCCGGCCGGTCTAGTCGTCCGTCCGGCCGATCTCGGCGAGGGCAGCGCGATACAGGCCGTGACCGTCGATCCCCTGGGACGGTGACACGAACAGGGCGAGGTCCTCCTCCAGCCGCCGCTCGAGATGCGTCCCGGCCAGCCGGTCGACCGTCCTGGCGGTCCAGGCAGCGCAGCGCAGGATGTGGTGCGTCTCCGGGCGAGCCGGGTCGTCCCAGTACCAGCCGTCGGAGGCGAACATGGCCAGGCGCCAGCGCTGGGCCTCCATCAGGTCGAGCAGGCGGCGCGACGCGGCATCGCCGGCGCCGGCCGCAAGGTGCGCAGCGACGAACGAGGCCGGCGCGGTCGCACCGATCACGACGTCGACGTAGGCGTCCCGGGCCGCCCAGGGGTCCAGGGAGACACGATCGCGCGCGCCACCGCCGCGCCCGGGCATGTCGCGGGCAAGCATCTCCGTGACCGCGTCCACGCCGGCCGCGAGTCGCTCGAGCGCCGCGCGAAGCGGCCCCTTCCAGCGCCCGTCCGACGCACAGGGGCACTCGCCCGACCAGCGCAGGACCCCGTGGTGGCAGCTCCAGGACGTCCGGTCCGCGATCCGCGCCAACGGGAACGTCGCGGGATCCTCCGCGGCGAGCGCGCTGCCCAGCGACACCACGTCGAACCCCCGGTCCTCCGCGGGATCCGTCAACCGGGCCAGGAAGAGGTCCCGCCAGCGCTGGTGATGGCCGTACAGCTCGCCATCGGTGGCGACGAGCACGAGCGGCGCCCCCGCTTCTCGCCGGTGCGAGCCGTCGCGGTGGAGCGGGGCCCCGAGCGCGGGCAGCACCAGCTCGCGCGCGAACCGGTCCGCGTCGGCCGTCGTCTCGGGCTGGAACGAGACCGCCCCGGAGAGCGCGCCGTCGTAGAACACCACGATCATCTCGAGGCCGCCGCCCAGCTGCACCCGGTGCGGCCGGCGGGTCTCGAGGCCCGGCGTGGCCGCCTGCCACGGGGCGAGGATGGTGGCCCTGACGCCCTGGCGTGCCATCTCCCGCAGGGTCGGGAGGTCGACCGCCGTCTCGGGCAGCCACAGGATGCTTGCCGGGCGCCCGAACCGGAGCGCGAAATCGCGGAGCCCCCAGCGAATCTCCGTGGCCCGGTCGCGCGCCGAGGCCAGGGGAAGGATCGCGTGGTGGAATCCCTGCGCGACGGCGTTGATGCCGTGGTCGGCGGCCACGATCCGCACCAGCGTGGCCGGCTCCTCGGACGCCAGCCATGCCGTCAGGGTCGGCCCGACGTCGAAGCTGATCCGGTCCAGGTTCCCCCGCTCCGCGTTGGGCCGATAGCACTCCGCCGTGATCCGCGCGTTCCAATTCGGGAACGGCGCGGCCGCGGGGTCGACCGGGAGCAGGCCGGTGAACGGGTCGCGCCGCTCCGGCTGGTAGAAGTGCCCGTGGATGGCCAGGCGACCGCGCGTCACGGCGCCGGCGGACCGCTCGTGCGCCGCACCTAGAGCCCTTCCTCCTCTGCGCGGTCCCGGCTGGTCGAGATGACCTGCGAGACGCGGACCGACATCCGGGCGCCGGCCGCGAGATCCAGCGGCCAGGTGAGCACCAGCGCCGAGCCCTGGTAGACACGCTCGAAGCCGGCCTCCGAGTTGGAGATGGTCTCGATCGGGGCGATCCATACCTCCGCGGCGGGCGCGATCTCGGTCGCCACGTCGAGACCCACGTAGTCGTTGCCGGATCGAAGCGAGGTCAGCGCGGCGCGGCTTCCCGTGCTGTCGTGGGGGACGCGCTCGCCGTCGAGGATGTAGTAGGCGGCCGGGTTCGCCCCTCCGCCGAGCATCGTGGTGGCCCACTCGACCGCGAGCAGGCCGGTGATCGGGGTGGCCCCGAGGTTCTCGAGGCCGACCTCGAGCGTCAGCGTCGGGCTCCGGCGGTCGCCCGCGACCTCGATCCGCTTCTCGACGAGCGCCGGGACGGGGCCGGCCGCCGTCCGGACGTGGCCGTTGCGCGCCGCCAGCACGTGGCCTCCGGCGCCGGCCGTGACGGCCTCCAGGACCCGGTACGGCGCATCGACGAAGTCGGCCAGCTCCTCGAACTCGGCGCGCGCATATTCACCCGGCGTCGTCGCCGCGGGCAGGACGTGGACCAGCCCGGACCGCCGCTCGTAGGCGTCGTAGTGGAGCCGGCCCGCGAGGCCCGCCTCCTTGGTCGCGACGCGGTCATGGATCGACCCGACCCCGGCGGCCTCGTTCGTGCCAGAGCCCTGCCCGGAGCTGGCGCGCTCGTGCTCGACGAGCGTCGCGTGGGAGGCCTCCGGGCGGCGCCGGAGCACCGCCGCCAGGGCGTGGCGGACGGCGCGCACGTCCCAGCTCCCGATGCCGGCCCCCTCGGATGGCTTGACCACCACGACCTGCCCCGGCGTGGCGAGGATCACCTCGTCGAGCCCGTCCAGGTCCACGTCGGCGGACCGCACCCCATCCGGCCCCGAGAGCGCCCCGGCGACGCGAGCCTCCCGGTCGGCGGCATCCTCGGCCGCGACCAAGTGCTCGTACGTGGCGAGGCGCATGTGGCTGATGTAGATCCCACCGAACAGGCCGTGCCAGTAGCAGTCGTTGGACTGGCCCTTGAACAGGTGGTCGAGCGCGGCCAGCCGGGCCGGACCCGCCGGCATCGCGTGGACCTTCAGGGAGGTTCGCAGCATCTGCTTGTGCAGGTCGTTGATCTCGCGGTACTTGATCTGGAAGTTGCGCCAGAACCCGCCCCGCAGGTAGCGCGCCTCCGGCCGCCCGGCCGCCTCGGCAGCGTGCAGCAGGCCGGTGAAGACCCGGCTCTCGTCGGGCGGCAGCGCCCATTCGCCCATCTCCGCGTACGAGGCCGTGGGCACGTAGACGCGGCCGATCGGCGGGTTCCGGTCCAGCCAGTCGGACGGCGTCGTGGTCGTGAGCCAGGCCGCGTTCGCCTCGAGCGCCTCGAAGAAGCGGTCGACCCAGCGGTTGGCGCCCCAGCAGTGTTCCCACGTGGTTGGCCACGACCCGAACTTCTCGCCGTCGTCGCCCATCATGCCGACCCGGTCGCCCTCCTCGGTCGCGTGGTCGCGGAGGTGGGCGATCACGTCGTCGACGTCGCCGAACGGGATGCGGTAGCGAAGCCCCTTCTCCGTCCCGAAGACCGTCAGGATGCTGCCCTGGTCGTCCGTTGTGTACGGGCCCCACAGCTTCTCCTCGGGGATCGCGGCGGCCCGGAAGTGGTTGTCGTCCAGGATGGTCCAGCCGTAGCCACCCTCGACGAGCGCGGTCGGCAGGTCCGGCTCCCAGACCCGCTCGGCCAGCCAGGCGCCACGCGGCCGGCGCCCGGTGATGCGCTGGATCTCGTCGGCCATCTTGCGAAGCTGCCCGATGCGATCGCGCTCGGGCAGCGAGGCGAGCACGGGCTCGTAGTAGCCACCCCCGAGAAGCTCCACCTGGCCGCGGGCGACGAGGCCGGCCAGGCGATCCACGAACTCCGGCCGCTCGGCGCGAAGCCAGTCGAGCAGCGGACCCGTGTAGTGGAGCGCGAGGCGTACGCGGGGATGGCGGTCCAGGGCGTCGAGCATCGGCCGGTAGGCCGTGTCGTAGACGTCGCCGAACACCCACCCGAAGTTGCCCACCGGCTGGTGGTTGTGCAGAGCCAGAGCCAGCGAGATCCGCTGCGCCACGAGTCCTCCCTTGGCTGCCGCTCCCGGTGCGGCACCGGCAGATTCGCTCAGCCCGCCTCGGTCACGTGCCTGGGCCGGCTCGCCGCGAGCGCTGCGATGTCGAAGCCGGCGGCTGGCAGGTAGAGCTGCTCCACGTACTCGTGGAGCATGCGCGTGGTCGAGAAGCGCCAGATGGTGGTGCCCATCGAGCGTTTCATGAGCGCCAGCCACTCGTGCGGGAGCCCGGCCGCGCTGCGTTCGTAGTAGCGGGGGACCACCTCGTCCTCCAGGATCCGGTAGAGGTCCAGCGCGTCCGCCCAGTCCTGGGCTCCCTCGTCCGGGTTGGAGACGCGACCCCCGATCGCCCAGCCATTGTCCCCGGTCCAGCCTTCGTCCCACCAGCCGTCGAGCACGGACAGGTTCACGACGCCGTTGGCAGATGCCTTCATGCCGGACGTCCCGGATGCCTCGAGCGGGCGGCGCGGGTTGTTGAGCCACACGTCCACGCCCCGGACGAGCAGCTTCGCGACCCGGATGTTGTAGTCCTCGAGGACGAACACGCGCCCGCGCAGCTCCGCGGAGCGGCTGCGCTCGAAGATCGCCTGGATGACCTGCTGGCCGGGCCGGTCGGCGGGGTGGGCCTTCCCGGCGAAGACGAACTGGACCGGTCGGTCCGCGCTCCAGACCAGCCGGGCCAGGCGATCCATGTCGCTGAAGAGCAGCTGGGCGCGCTTGTACGTCGCGAAGCGACGCGCGAATCCGATCGTCAGGATCGTGGGGTCCAGCGCCGTCTCGATCTCCAGGAGCGTGGCCGGCGATTCGCCGTGACGCGCCAGCTGCGAGAGCAGCCGCTGGCGCGCGAAGATCGCCAGCTCGCGCTTCTGGTACCCGTGTGCCTCCCAGAGCTCCCTGTCCGGCAGCCGCCCGACGCGCTCCCAGAAGTGACCGCTGTCGGCGCGGCCGTCCAGGTCGTCCATGTCGACGTCGAGGTGGCGCTCCAGCAGCTCCCGTGTCGCGCGACCCACCCACGTTGGCGTGTGCACGCCGTTGGTGATGCCGAGGATCGTTCGGGGGCTCACGATCGGCTCCCAGGTCCGGTTGGCGGTCTCCGCGTGAAGCTTCGAGACTGCGTTGGCCCCGTTCGAAAGGCGGAGGCTGAAGGCGGTCATGTCGAACTGGGCGGGATCCCCATCGACGCCCAGGCCCAGGCGCAGCACATCGTCGAGCGGCACGCGACCGGCCGTCTCCCGGCCGGGGATCTCGTCGCCGGCACCCTCGCAATACGGTCCCGCGATCCGCCGCACGAGCTGCGCGTCGAAGCGCTCGTTGCCGGCCGAGACCGGCGTGTGGATCGTGAAGACGCTGTCGCGCTTCACGGAGGCCCAGGCATCCTCGAGCGGCACGCCCGTGGCCACGAGCTCGCGCGCACGCTCCACGAGCAGGAACGCCGAGTGGCCCTCGTTGAGGTGCCAGACGGCCGGGGCGAGACCCAGTGCGCGCAGCGCCCGGACTCCGCCGACGCCCAGCACCATCTCCTGGTGGAGCCGCATCTCCCGGCCGCGGACGTACAGGATGTGGGTGATGTGGCGATCAGCGTCGTCGTTGCCGGAGTGGTCCGTGTCGAGCAGGAGCACGGGCACGCGGCCCACCTGGAGAAGCCAGACCGCGGCGAAGACCTCCCTGCCGGGCAGCTCGACCGGGACCGTCAGCGGGTCGCCCACGTGGTCCAGCACGCGCTGGAAGGGGAGGCGCCCGAGGTCGAAGTCGGGATATTCGTGCTCCTGGTGCCCATCGGCGTCGATCGTCTGGCGAAAGAACCCGCGGCGGTAGAGGAGACCCACCCCGACCACCGGGAGCGCCATGTCGCTGGCGGCCTTCATGTGGTCGCCGGCGAGCACGCCGAGCCCGCCGGAGTAGATGCCCAGGGACTCGTGGAAGCCATACTCGGCGCAGAAATAGGCGATCGGCCCGGACAGCCGGCCGGCGTGGTTCCGGTTGAACCAGTGGTCGGCCCCGTTCGCGAGATAGTGCTCGAACGACTCCATCACGCCGTGGTATTCGGCGATGAAGGCCGGGTCGTCCAGGAGCGGCTCCCAGTTGATGCCGCCCTGGAGCAGGGCGACCGGGTTCCGGTAGCGCGACCAGATGTTCGGCTCGAGGCGGCTGAAGAGCAGCGCCGCTCGCGGGTGCCACATCCACCAGAGGTTGTAGGCGAGCGTGCGCAGGCCATCGAACTGTGGTGGGACGCGGATCGGGACCGTGGGCTGGGTCGGGACACGGACAAGGGGAACCATCTGCGCCGGGATCATACCGGAGGCCGGTGTGGGGCGTGAACCGGTTTAGGTGGCGCAGGAGCCGTTCCGAGGGCTACGATCGCGCCCCATGCAGGTGCTGTTCGTCGCGGCGGAATGCGAGCCCTGGGCCAAGACCGGCGGTCTCGGCGACGTCGTGGACGCGCTGGCGCGGGCGCTCGGTCGGATCCCAGGTGCGGTGGATGGCCAGGTGGAGGTCTTCCTGCCCCGCTACGCCAGCGTCTCCATCCCCGCCACGGTGGCCGTGGACACGCTCGAGCTCACGGTTCACGATCCGCTCGCGCCCGGCCGGGTCAGCGACGTCGCGATCCGGTCGTTCCAGGCAAATGGGTACCGGCTCCGGCTCGTCGATTGCCCGGCCGCGTTCGATCGAGCCGGCCTCTACGGCGACAGCCACGGCGACTACCCCGACAACGCCCGCCGATTCGCCCTGCTCGGACGGGCGGCGCTGGAGGCCCGGCGCGCGGAGCGGCGGCCGGTGGACCTGGTCGCGATCCACGACTGGCAGGCCTGTCCGGTCGCCCTGCTGCGCGACCTGGAGTACCCCGACGATCCCGTCGTCGGTGGCGCGGCGATCGCCCTGACGATCCACAACCTCGCCTATCACGGGTGGACTCCGCGGGACCGCGCGTTCCAGCTCGGGCTGGGCACGGCGGTTGCGTCGGCCGGCGACGCATGGGGGATCGACCTGCTCCGCGAGGGAATCCGGCGGGCGGAGACGGTGAACACCGTGAGCCCGACCTACGCCCGCGAGGTCCTGGAGCCAGCGGCCGGGATGGGCCTCGACGGCGACCTCAGCGCGCGAGCCGACCGGTTCACGGGCATCCTCAACGGCCTGGACGAGGAGCTCTGGGATCCCGCGAGCGATGCCGCCCTGGCGGCCCGCTACGACGCCTCGGACCTGGCCGGCAAGCTGGCCTGCCGGGCGCACCTCCTGGCTCGCGTCGGCTTCGACCCCGTCGACCCGTCGGCGGTGCTCGGCGTGATCGGGCGGCTCGACCCGCAGAAGGGGTTCGACCTGGTCGCGGGCGCGGCGCGGAGACTGGTAGCGAACGGCGCCCGGCTCGTGGTCCTGGGGAGCGGCGACGCGAGCCTGCTGGAGGGGATCCGGGAGGAGGCGGCACGGGCTCCCGGCCGCATCGCCGTGCTGGAACGCTTCGACCTGGAGCTGTCCCGGCAGATCTATGCGGGCGCCGACCTCTTCCTGATGCCGTCCCGGTTCGAGCCGTGCGGGCAGGGCCAGATGATCGCGATGCGCTACGGCACGCCGCCGGTAGCGCGTCGGACCGGCGGTCTGGCCGACACGATCATCGACCTCGACGCCGACCCGGCGGGCGGAACCGGCTTCCTTTTCGACGAGGCGACACCGGAGGCGCTGGCCGCCGCGGTGGAGCGGGCAATCGTGGTCTTCGGAGCGGCCGACCGCGCGCCGTGGCAGCGGCTGGTCGCCCGCGAGATGGCGGTCGACTGGGCCTGGGAGACGTCCTCGGCGCCGCTCTACGCGGCGCTCTTCCGGCGCGCCGTCGCGCTGCGGAGAGCCGCGCGAGGGTAGGGGAGCGGCCGCGGCGGGGGGCGTGGCGGCGTGACGTGGCGCGGGCTCGCCGCGCCGGAGCGGGCTCGCCGTCGAGGGCTCGCCGTCGAGGGCTCGTCGCGCCTGAGCGTCGCGCCTGAGGGTCGCGCGCACGACGCGACCCGCCTCGTCGGACCTGAACGTCTGGCGTACAAACGCGACTTCCTTGTGCGCTGGACGTACGAACCGGCAGCCACGGCAGCCCCCGACGGTCACCGGAAGGCCCTGGAGGAGCACGAAGGGACCGGATCGGGCCGGGTCAGGCTGGCATCGGTCGAGACCGTTCGTTCGACGCACCATCCTGACGTGTGGATGGGCGCGCAGGCCCTGGGGCCGCCGGATCGTGCGTCCTGCGTACAGGGGCCGAGGAGCCCGCCGCGGCACGGCCGA
>CAZKXK010000001.1:0-19015 GCA_964556585.1 uncultured Anaerolineaceae bacterium | reverse complement strand
CGGGCCCGGGAGAGTGGCCAGGCCCGAAAGTGCGGCTGGGACCGCGCGGCCTACACGCGGGTCGCGACGATCAGCGCGCAGGCGACCGAGATCCGCGAAGCGTCCTCCGCGATCCGGAATTGCTCGCGAGCAGCCGGAGGCGCGTCACGCAGGAGCGCGCGGACGGCATCGGCACGCCACGCGGCGGGCTCGGTGGTCGCGAGCCAGGCCTCCACGTCATGCTCCAGCTCCCACGTGCGCTCCACGCGGCCCGCGAACCCGGCCGCAGCCAGCACTGCGAGCCACTCCGATGCCCGGAGCGAGCGCGCGTGCGAGGGATCCCGCAGCAGCTCCACCGCATTGAGGAACGAGTCGAGCGGCCCATCCTCGGGCGCGAGCTGGTCGACGATGCCCAGCCGCCCGCCGGGTCGCATCACGCGCCGGAGCTCGCGGAACGCGGGTCCGGGCAGCGGCCAGTGATGGACCGAGAAGCGCGTGATCGCGAGGTCGAAGCTGGCGTCGGGGAAGGGAAGCGTGTCGGCGGCCGCCCGCGTGAAGGCCACGTTCGTGATGCCGCGTTGCGCAGCGAGGCGGCCCGCCACCGCGAGCATCTCCGGGGTGGGGTCGATGGCGTCCACCGATGCGACCGCTGGCGCGAGCGCCAGGGCGGCATGGCCGCCGCCCGTCCCGACGTCCAGGGCCCGGTCGGTTGGAGCGGGCTGCACGGCAGCGACCAGCCAGGCCAGGTCGGCCGCGCTCGCCTGCTTCCAGCCCGCGCCGTAGCGCTCCGCCACGGCCGCCCACTGGCGGCGCGCCGCCTCGTCCGTCACGGGCCGGGCTCCGGCGTCGGAGCGGGGACGAGAACGGCACCGCGAGCACGGACGCGGAGGTTTCCGGTCCGGGGCCAGAGTGCGGGCGGTGTCGGGTCGCCCGCGACGGGCGGGGTGCCCAGCGCTTCGAGGAGCCGGGTCGTGGCGGCGGCCACCTCGGCGATCGCGGCCTCGAACGCGCCCGCGTTGCGCCGGGGAGGCGTGCGAGAGCCGCTCACCTTGCGGACGTACTGGAGGGCGGCGGCGCGAACGTCGCCATCGGTCGTGGGTGGCTCCGTAATGCGGAGCGGGCGGATGCTGCGGCACATGTGCCAAGGGTAAAGCCTGCCGGCGTCCGCGGGCCTGTGCGCCACTGGAGCCGTCACGCATGCGTGCCAGTCGAGCCGTCACGACGGCGAGCACAATCGAAGCCGTGAGTCGCCGGCGCGCAACCCTGGTTCTGCTTGTCGCGGTCGTCGCGGCGGTCGCGGCCTGCGGCGATCTGACCGGGACCCCGGCACCGCGGGCAACGCCGGGCGCGGCCGTCGGGTCCACGCCGGCGACGTCGGTCGGTGCGGTGGGGTCGCCCAGCGGACGGGCGACGCGAACTCCTGCCCGCCCGCCCGCGACGCCGATCCCGACGCGGCCCGCCGCGGCGACCTCGCCGGCCCCGGGCGTTGCCGCGCGCGTGGCACGCGTGGTCGACGGTGACACGCTCAAGGTCACCATCTCCGGCCGTACCGACACCGTGCGCGTGATCGGTCTCGACACCCCGGAATCGGTCAAGCCGGGCACCCCGGTCGAATGTTTCGCGCTGCAGGCCAGCGCCGAAGCGAAGCTCCTGTTGCCGGTCGGCGGCGCGATCCGACTCCAGGCGGACCCGACCCAGGCGACACGCGACCGGTACGGGCGCCTGCTCGCCCATGTCTGGCTCGCGGACGCCACGCTTTTCGCGGAGCGGATGATCCGCGGTGGCTTCGGAATCCACGACATCTACGAAGGCGTGCCCTCGATCTACGCCAGCCGGCTGGCGGCGGCCGAGGCGGCGGCCCGGGGCGCCCTCCGCGGCCTCTGGTCGCCGACCACGTGCGCCGGCAACGATCACACTCCGGCGCCGTAAGCGGGCGCTCGACCGATGCCACGGACGGGGATGACCTGGCCCGGGGGTTGATCCAGCCCGCGCGCCGACCTGACCCACTCACGGCACCGGCCGGCTGCACGGGCTAACGACGGGACCGCGCCGTCGCGGCTTTGAGCGCACGATAGTTGCGGGAGGGTTCATTCCGGTATTGGCATGCGTGCATTGCCCGGGGCTGCCGGCCCGCCGACGAGTCCGGGCCCGCTGGACACGACCCTGGCGCCTCGGATCGTGCTCGTGCGCCCGCCAGCCCGTCGCTGGCGGCCGGGTCGACGCCGGCCTGCCCACGCTGTGCGCCCGGCCTGTGCGGGCGCTAACACTTCGACACAACAGGCGGGATGCCGTAGCCGGCCGGAACCCCGAACCGGGAGCGCGGTGGACACGCCCCGACCTCGCGGTCCGGCCTGCGGATGTCAGTCTCCGCGGCCTCCTGCTCGGGCAGCGGCACACGAGCGTCGACGCACCTGGCCGTGCTACGCTCCCTCTGGTCGCGCCGAGACCTCGCGGGCGGGAGTAGCTCAGCTGGCAGAGCGGCAGCCTTCCAAGCTGCATGTCGCGGGTTCGAACCCCGTCTCCCGCTCCACTCTCCGGTTTCGTGCTCAGGACGACACGATACCTGCCATTCGATCAGTCCAGTCGGGCTGCCACAACGCTCGAAGACACGTAGCGCTGCAGCGTGGCGGACGACCGGCCCCGCCAGGCCGCAACGTCGTCAGGCGGGCGTGGTCAGGAGGTCAGGGCCGCCTCGTCGACGGATGGCCGGGACCGCTCTGCGCTCCCGACAGCGTTCCGCCGAGCAGTCGAGCGGAGCGCGTCGAGCACCGCTCCGGCGTCGTCCGGCGCGATCCGCCAGACGCGGGCGTTCGGGTCGGACGCCGTGTAGTCGATCAGGGGCCGACCCAGGACCGCCATCGCCCTCCGGTTCACGGGCCCGATCATCCCGGCGAAGGCCGTGCCGCCGCTGACGCCGAAGTCGCTGACGAGCGACGCGGAGAGCGTCACGACCTCGCCCTTCATCCCCGCTTCGGCGAGAAGCCGAAGCAGGCGCCGGCTCTTCATGCCGTTCACGCCTGAGAGGACGCGGCCGATGGCGGCCCCTGCGTCCGCGGGCGGAACCGATGCCGCCGCTGCCCGATTGGCACCGTCCGAGCGCCGGGTCACGGGTGGCCTCCATGCGGCGACGAGGCCGGCGACCTCCTCGATCGTCGAGCCAGTGAAGGTGACGGAGATGCTTCCCATCGAATAGTTCCTCCTGGTGCGTCCGTCGCCGTGGCGCCGGACGATGAGTGGAGTATAGGTGGGTTGGCATCCTTTGTACATCCTGTATATATCTTTTACATAGGCTATCCATCTGCCAGGAGCCCGCGGCGCGGAGGTTACGGACCACAGCCCACGTCGCCACCGGCCGCGACGACGGCTGCTGTCGGTGGCGTCGCCTGAGAGGCGGGTCAGGCGCAGCGCGTCGCGGGTCTCGCGCGGCTCGCCTCGGTTCCCGGGGGCGACGTCGCCTTCGAGCCGTGGCGTGGGCCGGCCTGCCGTTCGCGGTTTCACCGGCGAGAACGCCCCGGCCCTCGCGGGTCGACCGGCGAACAGGACAGGAAAACCGGCCCGCGGGTTCCGTCGTTCTTGTGGAATGAAGGACGCTCACGTCCACATGCACCCTGCCGTCCTGCGACAGGCCGGATCTCCACCTGGGGCGTCGTCGGGCGGGAGTGGCACCATGCGCGCATGGGGAGAGGAACCATTGATTCGTGCGTCGGTCGGCGGACCCTGGGGGGCAGCTGGTCCCGTCGCGGTTCGCCGGGGTGTCGATGCCCCGCGGACGCCGGCGGCTGCCGGCAGGGTCCACCACGAAGCGCCGGATGAAGCCGCTGGGCTTCCCTGGGCGCCGGGCATGACGGACGATGCGGCGGAAGCCCCCATCGAGGCCGAGCTCATGGCGCGCGTCGCCGCGCGTGATCACGAGGCGTTCGCCACCCTGTACGACCGCCACGTGCGCGCGGTCTACGGAGCCGTTCTGCGCTACCTCCGGGACCCGGCGGCCGCCGAGGAGGTCGTGCAGGAGACCTACCTCGCGATGTGGCAACAACCGGGCCGGTATGCCGCCGACAAGGGCTCACTCGTCGGCTGGCTGCTCTCGATCGCCCGCAACCGCGCTATCGACCGGCTGCGGGCGGCGTCACGCCGACCGCTCCTCGTCGGGCTCGCCCCGGGGCCGTCCGATGGGTCGGAGAGCGACCTCGAGCGCCTGATGGCCCTGGGGCGACCGGTCGGCTCGGGGGCGACCGCCGATGAACCATCCGATCTCGCCGAGCTGCGCTGGGTCCGCTCGGTCGTCCGGACTGCGCTCGACGGGATGTCCGAGCCGGAGCGGCAGGTCCTGGTGCTTGCCTATGACGACGGGCTCACCCAGGCGGAGATCGCGGTGCGTCTCGGCTGGCCCCTGGGCACCGTGAAGACGCGAACGCGACGCGCGATGCTACGGTTGCGAGCAATGCTCGAGAGCGTTCCCGACATCGGGCCGTGGGCCGCACCTTCCCCGGCTGCAGCCTGGGGCGACCCGGACGGAGCACGACATGGACCACACTGAAGCCCGCGAGCAGCTGCTCGACCGGGCACTCGAGCCGGCACGCCTGCGCAGCCTTGATGCGGACACGAGCCCCGAGTCGGCCGAGCTGCGAGCGCACCTGGCGGCCTGCCCGGCCTGCCAGGCCGAGCTCGCGGCGTGGCGGGGCACCCTCGCCGCCATGGACCTGGCCGTCGGCGCTGACGCGGCGGCAGGCGGCGCTCCGGCGACGTCCCTCGGCGCGCTCGATCGCCCAGGCGATGACCTCGCGCCGCCAGCCGGGCTCCGCGCGCGAACGCTCGCGGCCGCCATCACGCCTGCCCCCTTGCCTGTCGGCAACCTCGACCTGCCGCGGCGGCCGTTCCGCTGGCCGGCCTGGCTGGCCATGGCCGCCGTCCTCGTCCTGCTCGTCGCCGGCGGCGCGGTGATCGTGGACCGGTCGGGGCAGCTCGATCGAGCGAAGGCGGATGCCGCGGCCCTGGCCGGGGTGACCGCGACGCTCGACGGCATCCTCCAGGATCCCGCGCACCAGGTTGCCCTGCTCGAGACCCCGGCCGGGACGCCGGCGGGAACCGTCTCCTTGAGCGCCTCGGACCAGAGCGTCGTGGTCCTGTCCACGGCACTCAAGGGCCCGCCGGCGGGGCAGGTGTACCGCTGCTGGATCGAGCGGAACGGGGCCGGCGTCGCAGTCGGCGAGATGCAGTTCAGCGGTTCGACGGCCTACTGGGCGGGAAGCCTCGGGTCGTGGGGCACCACGGTCGCGCCCGGTGGCCGCTTCTGGGTGAGCCTCGAGCCGGTCGCCGGTGGATCAAGGGGCACGCTGGTGCTGACCGGGACCCTGTGAAGCGGGGGAACAGACCATGACGAATTCAACGTTCACAGCCGGCTTCACCGCCGGCGGCTCGTCCGAGACATCCGCCGCCAGCGGGGAGTACCGACCCGGCGTCTGCAACATCGGCCCCGCGGAGATCGCCCGCCGGCGCCGAGCAGGACATGTCGGACTCGTCGCGACCGTCGTCACGCTCGGTGTCCTCGCCGCTATCGATGCGCCACCAGTCGCCCGGCTCATCGTCGCGCTGCCCGCGACCGTGGCGACGTCCGGGTACCTCCAGGCCAGGCTGCGTTTCTGCGCCGGCTTCGGGTCACGCGGCGTCTTCAACTTCGGCCCGCTCGGCCAGGTGCAGGATGTGGCGGACGGCGACGCCCGTGCCCGGGATCGATCGAAGGCCAGCCAGATCGGTCTGGCGAGCCTCGCCGTCGGTGTCACCGTCGGCGTCCTTGCGGCGCTGCTTCCGCTGGGGCCACCGTCGGAAAGCAGTTCGCCCGCCGTCGTTGGTTCCGGCCGCACCCGGTGACCGTTACCGGAGGATCCCGAACGTGCCGAGCGCGCTCCACAGGCCCATCGCGAGCAGCCCCCCGGTGACCACCCAGCAGATCGCGGAACGCACGGGGCCGTTGGCGAGCGGACCGAGAATTGCCCGATCGCCCGACATGCGCACGAGGAAGGCAAGCGGGATCGCCAGGACGACGACGTTGAGGATCATCGCGTCGATGATGACGGTGATCAGGTTCTGGGCCAGCAGCGCGACAAGGGCGGCCGGGACCACCTCGAGCAGGTAGAGCGCGTAGAAGCCCGGCGCCCGGCGGAGCGAGAGGTTGAGGCTGTGGGGCCAGCGGAAGAGCTCCGACCAGGCCCAGGCGGACGAAAGCGAGATGACGACGGCGGCGAGCAGGCCCGCCCCGACCATCCCGACGGCAATGAGGACGGCGGGAAACCCGGTGGCGAGCCGGGCGAGGCCGGCCGGCAGGGCGCCAACGCTCGCCCCGAGCCCGCGCGCCGGTCCAGCCATGGCGGCCGCCGTCGCAACGACGACCGCGGCCATGAGAAGCTCGCTCGCGATCGCCCCGACCAGCGTCTCCGTGCGGGCGGCCGGCAGGTCCTCGATCCCGAGACCCTTGTCGACCGTCGCGGCCTGCTGGTAGAAGAGCATCCAGGGCATGACCACCGCCCCCACCGTGGCCACCACGAGGTCGAGGTAGGGGCGGCTCCCGAGGGGCTGGGCCAACGAGAGGCCGCCGAGGACCGCGCCCGCATCGGGATGTGTCGTGAAAGCGAGCACGACGAAGGTGAACAGGGCGATCGAGAGGAGGAGCGCGATCCGCTCGTAGCGGCGATAGCCGCCGGTCAGGACCATGAGCGAGTGGAACACCAGCGCGAACACCACGGCGAGCCAGGCCGGCACCCCGAGGATCCCCGCGCCCAGCACGATCCCGGCGAACTCCGCGACATAGGCGAGCAGGTCGATCGCGGCCATCGAGATCACGGCGACCGCCGCCCACCCGAAGCCGTAGCGCTCGCGAAGGAGCTCAGCGTGCCCTCGGCCGGTCACGATGCCCAGCCGAGCCGTCATCTCCTGGACGAGGTAGAGGATCGGGATGAGGGCGACGAGCGGCAGGAGGAGCGCGTCGCCGAACTCGGTTCCGGCCTTCGCCGCGGTGAGCACGCTCGGCGCGTCGACGTCGGCGAGCATGACGACCCAGGCTGGACCGAGGACCCGTAGCCAACGGCGCCGGCCCAGGGACTGCGCCCCCAGCAGGCCACGCCGGGCGGCCGCGCGGGCCAGCGAGGCAGCGGTCATCGGGTGGATCTGCGGGGACGCTTCACATTCGCATTCAAGCGACCCTCATCCGGACCGCGGAGGGCCAGAAGTCACCTGCCAGGGGGAATATCCGACCCAATAGCTCGGAATTCTGCCGGGGCGCTCGATCCGCCCGGGCGCTCGATGAGCTTCGCGTGCCTCGACCCTCGAACCTCTTCCAGCCGACGGTGAGGTATTCGAGCCGGAGGGCCCAACCCAGCCGGCGTGGCCGATCCGACGCGGCGACCTGACCGGTCACGCGTGACCCCGTTCCTCGACCCGGCGGCGATCGACGGTCTCCAGCTGGAACGTCGAGTGCTCGATGTCAAAGTCGTCGGACAGGCACGTGCACAGGGCATCGAGCGTGGTCGCGGCGTCCGCGTCCTCGGCGAGGATCACGTGGGCCGAGACGACGTTCAACCCCGACGTGATGGTCCAGGCGTGGAGGTCGTGGCAGCCGACGACGCCGGGTGCATCGAGGATGTGCTGCCGGATATGGTCCAGGTCGACGCCCCTGGGGGTCGCTTCGAGGAGCACGTCGGTGGCCTCGCGCAGGAGCGCGAACGTGCGGGGCAGGATGAGCAGCCCAATGAGCGCCGACGCAATGGCATCGGCCGCCATCCACCCGGTCAGGGCGATCACGATCGCTGCTCCAATGACCGCGGCCGATCCGATGAAGTCGCCCATGACCTCGAGGTACGCCGCTCGCATGTTCAGGCTGTTGCGTTGGGCGTCGCGCAGCAGGAACAGCGAGGCGGCGTTGGCAGCCAGGCCGACGAGCGCGACCGCGAGCATCAGCCCCGACGCGACTTCCGGCGGCTCGGCCAGCCGTCGCCACGCCTCGAACAGGATGAAGCCGGCGACCCCGAAGAGGAGGAAGGCGTTCGTCACGGCCGCCAGGACCTCGAGGCGGAGGTAGCCATACGTGCGTCCGCGCGTGGGGCTGCGGCCGGCGAACCAGATCGCGAGCAGCGCCATCCCGACGCCGGCGATGTCGGTGAGCGCGTGGCCCGCGTCGGCGAGAAGCGCCAGGCTGTTCGCGGCGATCCCGCCGATCACCTCGACGGCGAGGATCGCGACGGAGAGGACGAGAACCGAGGTGAGCCGGCCACGATGGGCGGCGGCGGCCGAGCCGCGCGCGGGCGCCATCAGGAACCTTCCGCGACTCGAGCCACGACGCAAGCATAGAACCCGCCCCGGCGATTCCCGCCACGGCTCACGGGGCAGGCCCAGAAGCGGTAGGCTGGTGCCACCGCGCCGCCTCCCACGCGTCCGGACACCCGCGTCCCGCCACCCCTCGTGGATGTTCCGTCACTCGGCGAGACGGTCCGCTGGATGGAGAGTCTGTCGATGAAGTCGGAAGATCAATCCCTCGAGGCGCTGCTCCAGGCCGCGGAAGGGGCCGCACCGGACCGTCGCATCGAGTTTCGCGACGCGATCGCCGCCCACGGCGAGGCCGCCATCAAGTGCGTGAGCCCGTGGCTCACCGACCCGGCCCTGGGCGCGTTCGCCGTCCGGGTCATCCGCAAGGCCGTTGACGCCGAGACGCTCGACGTGGCGCTTGCGAGCCTGCGGTCCGCGAAGTCGTCCGCGGGTAGCGACGGGATCACGCGCGACATCGAGGAGGCCATCAAGGCCCTCAAGCCGCCGGCGCGCCGCGCGCCAGCCCGTACCGCCAGCTAGGGTCGTCGCCCACCGCCCAGCCTGGGCAGGGACGCGCGGCTCGGGGCCGCGAGGCCGGCGGCCCCGGCCCCGCAGGCCGGCGAGTTGCTAGGCAGGTCTTTCAGGCGCGCTTCAGCCCGCTCCCGGAGGATGGCCACCTCGAGCGGCCTCGTGGTGGGGTCGCCACCGCATCCGGGTACCGCCTCCGTGCAGACCGCCTCACGACCAGC
The DNA here is from genome assembly GCA_964556585.1 of uncultured Anaerolineaceae bacterium. Classification (GTDB taxonomy): domain Bacteria; phylum Chloroflexota; class Limnocylindria; order Limnocylindrales; family CSP1-4; genus CTSoil-043. The sequence goes on along the minus strand of CAZKXK010000001.1, from coordinate 9,992 downwards.
TGCCGCGCGAGCCATCCGCGTCCCGCTTCCGCGGCGCTGGCCCGTTCGTGCCTCCGACATCGTCGCCCTCATGGTGGCCAACGGCGCGCTCATCGTCGCGATGTGGATTCGACACGGGGGCGCATCTGCGCTGACGAGCCCCGGAGCCATCCTCACCGCGGCGGGCCAGGTCACCGCGCTCCTGGGCACCTACCTCGCGCTCATCCAGCTGGTCCTCATGTCGCGCAGCCCCTGGCTCGACCAGACTTTCGGCATGGACCGCCTGGCCTGGGCGCACCGGTGGCTCGGGTTCGGCACGGTCTGGCTGCTCGCGGGACATGTCGTCTTCACGACGTTCGGCTGGTCGATGACCAACGGGAGAAGCCTCCTCGACGAGACGACCACCCTGCTCGGGACGTATCCATTCGTGCTGATGGCGACCGCCAGCATGGCCTGCTTCGCGGCCGTCGCGATCACCTCGGTTCGGGCAGCGCGGCGGCGGCTTTCCTACGAGACCTGGTACGGCATCCACCTGTACGCGTACCTCGGGATCGCGCTCGGCTTCGCCCACCAGCTCGTCGTGGGGAGCGACTTCATCAACGATCCCGTGGCCAGGATCTACTGGACGTCCCTGCTGGTGATCGCGGTGGCGATGGTCCTGGTCTTCCGGTTCGGACAACCGATCCGGACGACGCTGCGCCATCGGCCCCGGATCGGGAGCGTGGTCACGGAGGCACCGGGCGTGGTCTCCGTCTACGTCACCGGCCGCGACCTCGACCGCCTCGCCGCCCGCAGCGGCCAGTACTTCAACCTACGCCTCCTGACCCGCAACGACTGGTGGCGCGCCCACCCGTTCTCCCTCTCGGCCGCCCCGAACGGCCGGTCGCTCCGGTTCACGATCAAGGAGCTGGGCGACTGGACGGCGGGGCTCCAGGCCCTGAAGCCGGGAACCCGGGTCGCGCTCGAGGGCCCCTACGGAACGCTTACCGGGGCGCGGCGCACCCGCCAGCGCGTCCTCCTCGTGGCGGGCGGGATCGGCATCACGCCGCTCCGGGCGCTCCTGGAGTCGCTGCCGGGCCGGCCGGGCGACCTCACGCTCATCTACCGGGCCAGCCGGGAGGCGGACCTCGTCTTCCGCGACGAGCTGGACGCACTCGCGGCGCACCGCGGCGCCGCGGTCCACTACCTCGTGGGCCGGCGTGGAACCCGGTCGATGCCGCGCGACCCGCTCGACGCCGACGGTCTGCGCGCGCTCGTCCCCGACGTTCGCAACCGCGACGTCTACCTGTGCGGCCCCACCCCGCTGATGGAGTCGGTGCGGGCGAGCCTGAAGGCGCTGGCGGTACCGGCGTCGCAGGTCCATCTCGAACGCTTCGCATACTGATCCGGAGACACAACCATGCCGAAACGCGGCGCGATCGCCCTCACGCTGACCACCCTCGCCCTCATCCTGCTCTTCTCGTTCAAGACGCCCGACACCGGGACCCTCTCGGTGGGGAGGAACGTCGCGCTCGTCGCGCCGGTCGTCACGTCGGCTCCGGCGTCGGCGGGGGCAGCCACGGCTGCGGGCGGAGCGGCCTCCCCACCGACGTCGGACGGCAACCCGGCAGCCAGCTCCGCGGCACCGGCCGCGAGCGTGGCACCGGCAGCGACTGCCGCACCTGCGGCCAGCGTGGCGCCGACCGCGCATTCCGGCGGCACTCCGCTCGCGAATGGCACGGTCGCCGGTCCGGTGGTCCAGACACAGTTCGGGCCGGTGCAGGTCCAGGTCACCATCGCCAACGGCAAGATCACCGACGTCACCGCGCTCCAGCTGCCCTCGGATCGCCAGCGATCCGCGTACATCAGCGGGATCGTCGGGCCGATGCTCCAGAGCGAGGCGCTGACCGCCCAGAGCGCGCAGATCGACCTGATCTCGGGCGCGACGTACACGAGCGATGCCTACGCGCAATCCCTGCAGGCCGCGCTCGACCAGGCGGCGCATGGATAGGTCCCGCGGACCCCACCGCGTCGCGGAGGTCATGGGCACCGTGATCAGCATCGACGTCCGCGACCCGGGAATCCCGGAGTCCGTCGTGGACGCGATGCTCGCCCGCCTCGAGGAGATCGAGGCCCGCTTCAGCACGTATCGACCCGAGAGCGAGATCAGCCGGATCGCGCGCGGCGCGCTGGCGGAGGCCGACGCGTCGGCGGAAGTGCGGTTCGTGCTGGCCATGTGCGACGACCTCCACCGCACGACGGGCGGCTGGTTCGACGCCCGCGGCCATCGCGCCGACGGCCGCCTGGATCCATCCGGGCTGGTCAAGGGCTGGGCCGTCGAGGAGGCGGCGCTCCTTCTCGACGAGGCGGGGGCGCGCAACTACGCCTGCAACTGCGGCGGCGACGTGATCGCCCGCGGCGAGCCGGAAGCCGGCCGACCCTGGCGGGTCGGGATTCGCCACCCGGACCGTGCGGACGCCGTTGCCCGTGTCCTCGCCGTCCGCGACCTTGCGGTCGCCACCTCCGGCACCTACGAGCGGGGCGAGCACATCCGCGACCCGCGGACGGGCCTGGCGCCCACCGGCCTGCGCAGCGTCACGGTGGTGGGGCCGAGCCTGACCTGGGCGGACGTCTACGCGACGACCGCGTTTGCGATGGGCTCGGCCGGCCCGGCCTGGGTCGCAACGCACGCGGGTTACGGCGCGCTCGCGATCACGACCGACCAGCGCCTCGCCTGGACCCCGTCCGTGGAGCCGTTGCTGGCCTGATCCGGCTTCAGGTCCCCTTCAGGGACGAGCAATACACCTGACGACGTTGTTCCGACGACCAGGTCCTGTCCCGGCCCCACCGGCCGCGCCGCCCCGGCTCCGCCGGTTTGCCCCAGCAGAGGGATCCGCATGAAGCTTCGCCTCCTGGCCGTGATCGGCCTCATCGCAATCGGGGTCGGCGCCATCGGCGTTGCCGTGATCGGGCCCAGCTTCGGCTCGTCCTCGAGCACGCAGTACCTGACCGCGACGGCCACGCAGGAGAACGTCGTTGCCCAGTCGGTCGCGACGGGGAGCATCGCCCCCAGCGCGATCTACGGCCTCGCGTTCGGCAGCCAGCCCGCGCTCGTCGCCTCCAGCTCTTCCAGCTCTTCCAGCGCGGGTGGCAGCAGCACGTGGCTCGTGAAGTCGGTCAGCGCGACCGTGGGCCAGAGCGTCAAGAAGGGGCAGGTCCTCGCGGCCGCCGACCCAAGCTCGGTCAACGCGACGCTCGCGATCGCCCAGGCGAACCTCGCCGTGGCCAAGGCCAAGCTCGCCACGGACAAAGGCGGCCTCTCCGCGACCGACCGGGCCGCGGCGGCGCTCTCGATCCAGCAGGCCCAGCAGTCGCTCGCGCAGGCGCAGCAGAGCGCCCCGATCTCGACTGCCTCGGCCAACCTGCAGCTGAGCCAGGCCCAGACGACCCTCACGAACGCCCAGGCCCAGCTCGCCGCGGACAAGGCCGCCGGACCGGCGGCCGCCACCCTCACGGCTGACCAGAACGCGATCAACTCCGCCCAGAGCAAGATCGATTCGCTGAACCTCTCGATCCAGGCGTCCAACGCCGGGGTCAGCTCCACTGCGTCACTGAACGTCCAGCTGCTGCAGGCGCAGGCGACGCTCAACTCGGCGTATGCCAAGTTGGCCGCCGACCAGTCGATCGGCGCCTCGTCCCCGAGCGCCTCTCCGTCCCCGGGCGCATCGCCGGCCCCAACTCCTGTTCCCGCTTCAAACATCGCCGCGGACAACGCCGCTATCCAGATTGACCAAGCCCAGATCAACAACATCAATGCCCAGATCGCGGCCGCAGGCACGCAGTCGTCCATCACGGACCAGCAGAACCAGCTCTCGCTGACCCAGGCGCAGGCCGCCATGACCCAGGCGCAGGCCCAGCTCGCCACGGACACGACGAACCTGCTCAAGAACGACCAGACGGCGGTGACGAACGCCCAGAATGCGCTGGCGTCGCTCAAGCTCCAGCTCTCGACGTCATCGAACTCGACCACGAACCAGCTCTCCTCGGCCCGCCTGGGACTCCAGTCCGCTCAGCTCTCCTATGCCAGCAAGACCGCGCCGGCGACTGCCTCGACGATCGCGTCCGACCAGGCGTCCATCACGAGCGCGCAGCAGGCCGTGACCCAGGCCAAGGTCCAGGTCGCTGACGCGACGCTGACCGCCCCAGCTGACGGGACCGTCACCGCGGTCAACGTGGTCGCGGGCATCCTGGCGCCGTCGGGGAACGCGATCGTGCTCGAGGTCGGCCCGATGCAGGTGACCGCGAGCTTCGCGGAGAGCGCCATCGGCAGCATCAAGGTCGGGCAGTCCACGGCCGTGACCGTGACCGCGCTCGGCCAGACGCTGGATGGCACCGTGAGCCAGATCACGCCGACCGCGGCCACGGCATCCGGAGGCTCCAGCGTCGTCACCTACGCCGTCCAGATCACGCTCACGAACGCGCCGGCGACCGTGCTCTCCGGGATGAGCGCGAGCATCGCGGTCACGACCGCAGAGGCCGACAACGTCATCGCGGTCCCGGCCATCGCGCTCGAGGGGTCCGCCGGCTCCTACGAGGTCCGGGTCATCGCCGCGGACGGCTCCTCGCAGCTGGTGCCGGTCCAGGTGGGCCTGGTGACGACCAGCCTGGCCGAGATCCAGAGTGGCATCTCCGCCGGCGAGACGGTCTCGATCGGAACGGTGTCGGCCCGGACCAGCACCAGCACGACGACCGGTGGCGGGGTCGCGATCCCCGGCATCGGTGTCGGCGGCGGGGGCGGCGGCGGCTTCACTCGCGGCGGCGGCGGGGTCGTCGCGCCATGAGCGTGGCAACAGCCCCGAACGAGACGATCATCGCTCTCGAGGGAGTGTCCCGGACCTACACGTCGGGCCGGCTGTCCGTGCCCGCGCTCGTGGCGGTGAACCTCCGGATCAACCGCGGCGAGTTCGTCGCGATCATCGGGCCCTCGGGATCCGGCAAGTCGACCATGATGAACATCCTGGGGTGCCTGGACCGGCCCACGGAGGGTCGCTACATCCTGGACGGCACGCCCGTCGACACGCTCAACGACGACGGCCTCGCGGCGCTCCGAAGCCGGTCGATCGGGTTCGTCTTCCAGTCGTACAACCTGTTGCCGCGGACGTCCGCCCTCGACAACGTGGCGACTCCACTCATGTACCAGGGCGTCCCGCGCCGCGAGCGGCACGCGCGTGCCCAGGCTGTCCTGGAGCGTCTGGGCCTGGGCGACCGCCTGCACCACGAACCGACCGAGCTTTCCGGTGGCCAGCAGCAACGCGTCGGGATCGCCCGTGCGCTCGTGACGGAGCCGGCCATCCTCCTCGCCGACGAGCCGACCGGCAACCTCGACAGCCACTCCGGGGCGGAGGTCATCGAGCTGTTCCACGACCTCCACGCCTCCGGCCGGACCATCATCCTGATCACGCACGACCCGGAGGTGGCGGCGGTAGCCGAACGCCAGATCCATATCCGCGACGGCCAGGTGGCCGCATGAGCATCCGGGATCTCTTCCAGCTCGCGCTCGGGCGGCTGGGAACCGGCAAGCTCCGGACGGCCCTCACGATGCTCGGCGTCATCATCGGCGTCGCGTCGGTGGTGGCCCTCGTGGCGGTTGGCCAGGGCGCGACCAGCGGCATCAGCAACCGGCTGGCCGGCCTCGGCACCAACCTGCTGACCGTCAACCCGGGCGCGACGTTCACCGGGTTCACGCGCGGGGCAGCCGGCTCGTCCACGACGCTCACGCTGGCCGATGCAACGGCGCTCCAGTCCCTGACAGGCGTCCAGGCGGTCGCGCCGCAGCTTTCCACCTCGAAGCTCGTGGTCGCGGGTTCGCTGAACACGACCACGACCGTGGTCGGGACCACGCCGGGCTACCTGACCGCCCTTGCCTACACGATGTGGCAGGGTTCCTTCCTGACCAACGCCAGCGTGGACTCGAACCTCCGCGTGGCGGTTCTCGGTGCCACGACCGCGGACGACCTGGGCCTGGGCGCCAGCGCGATCGGGACCGACATCCAGATCGCGGGTCTCCCGTTCCGAGTGGTCGGCATCATGCAGGCCAAGGGTGGCACGGGCTTTGCGAGTCCCGACGACGAGGTCCTGGTGCCGGTCTCGACGGCCAGCGCCCTGCTCGTCGGTGGGACCAACGTCCGGTCGATCGGCGTGAGCGTCGTGTCGGCGGACCAGATGAATACCGTCACTGCCGAGATCACCGCCACGCTCCGCCAGCGCCACGGGCTGACGGGTACCGCGACGAGCGACTTCTCGATCACGAACCAGGACCAGCTGCTTGCCACGGTCGGGTCGGTCAGCACGCTGCTGAGCGTGCTGCTGGCCGGGATCGCGTCGATCTCGCTGATCGTCGGCGGCATCGGGATCATGAACATCATGCTGGTCTCGGTCCGGGAGCGGACCCGCGAGATCGGCATCCGCAAGGCGATCGGAGCCCGCGGGCGGGACATCCTGGCCCAGTTCCTCATCGAGGCGCTGGCCCTCTCGCTGGCCGGCGGCCTGGTCGGCATCGTGATCGGGTTAGCCATCTCCCTCGTGATCGGCGTGATCGCGGGCTGGGGATTCATCTTCAGCCCGCTGACGGTCGTGGCCGCCGTCGGGTTCAGCCTCATCGTGGGAATCGTGTTCGGCGTCTGGCCCGCAAGCCAGGCCGCCCGGCTCGATCCCGTTGTCGCCCTTCGGTACGAATGACCGTCCCTCCGCGACGCATGAAAGGAACGCACCATGACTGACTCGCTCGCGCAGGTCGCCCCGCCGGTGACGACGCCCCCGCCGCCGGTCGTCGCACCGGCCAAGAAGGGGGACCGGACCTTCACGATCCTCCTGGCCGTGGGGCTGCTCATCGCCGTCGGCGGCGTGACGTTCGCCATCGGCCGCGTGACGGCCCCGGCGGCCGCGGCAACCCCAAGCCGCTTCGCGGGCGGCGGGTTCGGGGCCGGCGGCACAGGCGCTGCCGGCGCGGCGGGCGCCGCCGGACGCGGTGCCGGCTTCGGCGGGGTCCTCCTGACCGGGACCGTCGAGTCGATCTCGGGCACCACGATGACCCTCAAGGAGGCGAGCGGGACCACGGTCACCGTCACCCTGCCCAGCACCACGACGTACCACGCCCAGGCAGCGGCAACCGCGGCTGACGTGACGGCTGGCAAGCAGGTCCAGGTGCAGGTTGCGCTCGGCGGCGTCGGCGGCTTCGGTGGCGGCTTCGGTGGCGGGGCGGGTGCCGCGGGCGGCACCGGTGCTGCCGGTGGCGCGGCCGGTGGAACCGGCGCGACGGGCGGCACGGGCGGAACCGGCGGAACCGGCGCGACGGGCGGCACCGGAGCGGCTGGCGGGACCGGTGCGGTGACTCGTACCATCACCGCCTCGGACGTCACGCTCGTCACGCCCTGACGGTCACCCACGAGCTGACGGGTACCAACCCGCACTGGAGATCCCGTGCACCTGCTGGTCATCGAGGATGATGCGCGGCTCGTTCGCCTCCTCCGGCGGCTCCTGACGCAGGACCGCCACACGGTGGAGACGGCCGAGACGGCCGATGAAGGCCTGGAAGTCGCCGGGGCTTCTCCCGGCCTGGACGCGGTCATCCTCGATGTCGGGCTGCCGGATCGATCTGGCTTCGAGGTCGCCCGCCAGCTCCGCCGCGTTGGCAACCAGGTGCCGATCCTGATGCTCACCGCGCGCGACGCCGTGGGCGACCGGGTGGCCGGCCTGGACGCGGGCGCGGACGACTACCTCGTGAAGCCCTTCGCGTACGAGGAGCTGCTTGCGCGTCTCAGGGCACTGGGCCGGCGACCGCCACCACGCTCGACGATGCGCCTCTCCGCCGGGCCGATCGTGCTCGACGAGGCGCTGCGCCGCGTCGACGTCGCGGGCAAGGAGGTCCAGCTGAGCGGCCGTGAGTACTCCATCCTGGAGTGCCTGCTACGGCGACCCGGCCAGGTTCTCAGCCGCGACCAGCTTCTCGACTACGCCTGGCCGTACGGGGCCGCGCTCACCCCGAACACGGTGGAGGCCTACATCCACCTGCTCCGGGACAAGCTGGGCCCGGACGCCGCGGCCTGCATCGAGACCGTCCGCGGGATGGGATACCGGCTGCGTGGCGACTGACGCGCCGCGCGAGAACGGCGACGCGGCGCTGCTCCGCCGCACGCGGCTCCGCCTGCTCGCCTGGAGCGGCGGGCTCACCCTCGTCATCCTCGTCGCGCTGGGCACGGCGCTCTACCTGGCGGTGTCCGGGTCCCTCGACGCGCGCGGGACGGATCTCCTGGCGGCCCGCGCCGACCCGATCGTGCGGGTTCTCCAGGATCAGGGGCAGGTCCCCGGCAGCTTCGTGCTTGGGCCCGGGTTCGGGAACGGGTCGTCCGGGACGCTCGTGCTGATCGTCCGCCCCGACGGCACGCTGCTGGGTCCGGCAGAGCTCCAGGAGATCTCCGGGCTGCCGAACCAGGCGGGCGTCGACGCCGCCCGGGCCGGATCCACCGACGTGCGCGAGGTGGAGGTGTCGTCGATCCCGATCCGGGTCTACTCGGTGGCGGTCGCCCGGCCCGATGGCTCGTACGTCGTCCAGGTCCTGGGGGAGCGGTCGTCGGAGGTGCAGCTCCTCTCGACGCTCCTGTCGGTTCTGGCGGTCGGCGGGCTGGTGGCGCTCCTCCTGGCTCTCGCGGCCGGCTACGTCTACGCGGGCCGGGCGCTCATCCCGGTCCGGGCCTCCATGGACCGGCGCGACGCCGCGCTCCGTCGGCAGCGCGAGTTCACCGCGAACGCGAGCCACGAGCTGCGGACGCCGCTCACGGTCATCCGCACGAGCGTGGCGGATCTCCGACGCAACCGGAAGCAGCCCGTGGAGAAGGTCGGCGAGGCGCTCGACGACATCGACGCGGAGGTCTCCCACCTGACGGCGCTGGTCGAGGATCTCCTGCTCCTGGCGCGAACCGACTCCGGCGCCCTGGCGCTGGATCGCACGCCGCTCGACTTCGCGGACGTCGCAGTGGAAGCGGTCGGGCCGCTCACGCCGATCGCCGCCCAGCGAGGGGTCCTGCTGGAAGCCGATCCGCGACCGGCAATGGTCTCCGGGGATCCGCTTCGCCTGCGCCAGCTCGTCACGATCCTCACGGACAACGCCCTGGCACACAGCCCGGCGGGCACCACCGTCACGGTGCGCATCCGGCCCGAGGGTCCGGACGTGGTGCTGACCGTCGACGACCAGGGCCCGGGAATCCGCGAGGAGGATCTTCCCCGGATCTTCGAACGCTTCTGGCGGGCCGACAACGCGCCGGCCGGTGGCACCGGCCTGGGGCTGTCGATCGCCGCGTGGATCGTGGAGGCGCACGGCGGCACCATCTCCGCCACGAACCGCCCGGAGGGTGGGGCGCGGTTCGAGATCCGGCTTCCGGCGAGCACGGCGGAACCGCCAGCCGCCTGAGGCTCGCGTAGGCCCCAGGTGCGGGGGCACTTCCGGCAGGTCAAGGTCGCGGCTCGTCGCCCGCATCGGCCCCCTCGTCGGCGAGGAGCAGCGGCGCAATCCACGTAGGCACCGGACGGTCGGCGGGGCGGATCTCGGCATCGATCGCGGCGAGCAGCAGGGCGAAGCGGCCAAGCGGCATGTTCGAGCCCCTGCCATTCTCCAGCCGCGAGATCGATGTCTGATCGATGCCGGTCAGGTCCTCGACCTGGCGCTGGGTCAGGCTCGCGTGCATCCGCGCGGCCCGGACCTGTCCGCCGACCACGACCAGCGGGTGTCTCGGCGGGCGATGGTCTCGCCCTCGGATGGGGTCCACCCCGAACCACTTCTCCAGGAACCGCTCGTACACGTGCGCATTCAAGCAGGCCGCTCGTATCTGCCGATCAACCCGGGCTTCACTCACCCGTGATCGTGGTCGCCTCCGAGCGGGCGACGGCGGTCTGATGCCGGGCTCCTCACCGGTCGGAATACCGCGAAAGAAGCGTCCGGATTCCTGATGCTTGTTACGGGCATCACCGGAGGGGAGGCA